>CAZPUJ010000690.1:0-6804 GCA_964589725.1 uncultured Planctomycetaceae bacterium | reverse complement strand
TACCACACAACGGTCATCAAACGGTACAAGCTCGTCCACGGCGTCGCTCCAAGTTCGAATGAGATGGTTGCTTCACAACTCCAACTCTAATCGTGGACGACGCCGCTTTCATTGGGTTGCGGGACGAAGTCCCGCGCTAGGGAAATTACGGAGACGCCGCGATCGTTGCGATCGACACAACCGTCTACGCAACTGTCCACGCCAACTGCCTCCAACGGTGCAAACGCGCTGACGGAACACGCTATTTGCCGCAACGCAGCCTAAGTGATTTGAAGTCACGAGTCTGACGGGTGATCGCAATCTCAGTAGGCAGGCGTTCCATCGAGCTGGCGCCGTAGAACCCGTCGCATGCCGGAACGCGAGCCAAGACGTATTGAGCGTCGTCCGGCATGGCGATCGGGCCTCCATGGCACAGGACGAACACGTCGCCGCAGGCAGACTTGGCCGCGTCGGCAATTTCAGTCACCACACGCACGCTGTCATCCAGGGTTTTTGCTGTTTTCGCGCCAATCGTTCCCTTTGTCGTCAACCCCATGTGAGCCACCACAATGTCGGCTCCCGCTTGTGCCATCCGTCGGGCCTCTTCGGGACTGAACGCGTATGGCGTCGTCAACAGGTCCAACTCGTGAGCCGCTTTGATCAGGTCGACTTCCAGCGAGTAACTCATGCCGGTCTCCTCCAAGCCCTGCCGGAATGTCCCGTCAATCAAACCGACGGTCGGAAAATTCTGAATGCCGGCGAAGCCCAGCGTCTTCAACTCGTGCAAGAAAAAATCTCGAATCAGGAATGGGTCAGTGCCACACACGCCTGCCAGCACCGGTGTCTGAGTGACGGCGGTCAGGACTTCAAACGCCATGTCTTTGACGATTTGGTTCGCATTGCCGTAGGGCATCATCCCCGACAACGATCCGCGACCCGCCATCCGAAAGCGGCCGGAGTTGTAGATCACGATCAAGTCGACGCCCCCCGCTTCCTCGCACTTGGCGCTCAACCCCGTGCCGGCCCCGCCGCCGATGATCGGTTGCCCTGCCGCCACTTGTTGTCGGAAACGAGCCAAGATTGAGCTACGTGACTCCGGCATGGGATCTCCTTTTGTCAAAATGCCGAATGACGAGGATCATGAATTCTCTCACCAGCACAGCCGCGAACTCCGGATCGTTGATGTGCAGCGGCAGGCGTTTAATCCGACGTTGTTCGGTCCGAACGAGCGACCGTTCCAACTCATCGAACAGTGCCTCGTCGGCTTCGGGATCGTGAAACGGCTGGTCGGGAGCGTCGATCGACGACACGCCGAGTTCGGGAATCAGCAGGGTGAGCGGCGCGGTCGAGCGATTCAGCTTCGATGCGATCCAGCACGCGAACTGACGGTTCTCGTCCGGCGTCGTGCGCATCAGCGTGACTTGAGCGTTGTGGACATGCAACTTTCGATTCGCAAATTGCTGCGGCACGGTTTCCTTCGCGCCGAAGTTGACCATGTCGAGCGCTCCGACGCTGAGCACGTACGGGATGCGATGTTCGAGGATCGCGTCGAAGCGTTCCGGACCACAGGCCAGCACGCCGCCGACGACCTCGTCCGCCACCGCGGTCGTCGTGACGTCGACGACTCCTTGAATCAAGCCGCTGCGCACCAAGTTCTCCATCGCGCGGTCGCCCGATCCAGTCGCGTGAAAAACCAAACAATCAAACCCTTGCGTTTCAAGCATTCGCCTCACCGCTTCGACACACGGCGTCGTGACGCCAAACATCGTCATGCCCAGCGTCGGCTTGTCGGCAACAGACGGCGGCCGATGCTGGACCATGCCGACCATCGCATGAGCTGCATTCGCCAGCACGCGCCGCGACACCGAATTGATCCCCGCGACATCGACCACCGAATACATCATCGTCAGGTCAGCACAATCGACATACGGCCCGACATTCCCGCTGGCCATCGTCGAGACCATGAGTTTCGGCACTCCGACGGACAACGCCCTCATCGCCGGAGTGATCAGCGCAGTTCCACCTCCACCGCCGATGCCGATCACTCCCGCAACCTTTCCCGCCGCATGCTCGGACTTGAGGAACTCGACCAGCGCGGCCGACATCGCCGTGACGGCTTGGCCACGATCTGTCATTCCCAGCGGATTCGACGCGGTACTGGCTGCGACTTGCTCGCGCGAGATGTGCGGCGCAACGACGGGCGAGTCCTTCGTTCCGACATCGACCGTCACGCAATTGACGCCACACGCACGGATCAGGTCTGCCACGTAAGCGATTTCCCAACCTTTCGTGTCCATCGTGGCAATGGCGTAAACGTGGGACGGCATCGAGTGCTCCTTCGGCATCGGCCGCGACGTTAAGGCGATGCCTGGCGCGACATCTGTTGCCCGCATTCAAATTCCGGCGCCGGTAATGCTCGCCCGATCTCAATTCCGGCGTACACGCCAATCCAGAGAGCAACCGTGATCAACGCCATTCGACGCAGCCAAAAAGCCCAAGGCGTTGAACTGCGATGCGTCGCCGTCCAGAACGCGACGTTGATCAGCAACGGGCACAATGCCAATTCAAAGAACGTGTCCAAGGAAATGGTGTTTCCGCACCTCGAATGTGGAAAGGTCGTGGCAGTCTCATACGCGCCACAAAGCAGCAGCGCCGTCACGAGCGTCATGAAAAGTGCCAAGCAACACCCCAAAAGCCATACAGCGACTTTCCAGCTCGGCACATTCGATGGAAGCAACTGCAAACACGGTTCCTCATGCAGAGGAGCGGCCGGATACAATGCTGGAAGTTGGGAGAAGTCCGTCACGATAAACTTCACATCAGATCGCGCCCGCCGATTCCGTAGCGGGAGGGGTCATTGCTGGCACGGGAGGCAAGAGTTCCGCCACACGACAATGGAATCCTGGCAGCAACTCTGGCTCAGTCAGTTCGTCCGCATCCGAAAATCGTTTCGCCGAGCCGTCCGCGTGATAGATCGTCACGGCTCGCGCCGCGGGACTGATCAACCACACCGATTGGACGCCAGCTGAGAGGTATTCGTCGATCTTGAGTTCAACCTCCTCCACGAGATCGTGCGTCGACGCGACTTCGACCACCAAGTCGGGAGCAATCCGTGTATGTCCTTCGGAAAATCTTCCTTCGGGCAATCGCTCCAAACGGATGAACGACACATCTGGCCGACGAACTTTGCTCGCAGCATTCGGAAAGCATTGGTACGTGCAATCGGCGGGAAAAATCCAGCCAAGATGTGCCGCGTCCACGAAAGTCGTGAGATGCAGAAATGCACGCCCGGCGATCCAGCTCGAAACTTGGCTCATGTGCTTCTCCACGAGTTGACCGTCCACAAGCTCGAAGCGATCACCATCCGGCATGGCCAGAAGGTCTTCCGGCGAATAGGGCCGGGATACAATCGTCTTCGGTCGAGGACCGGAAAGCACGGCGCTCATGGACCTGTTCCTTGTTGCATTCGGTGGAGGTGAGGATCGATTAGCCGACGTCCGACGGGAGCGACTCCGACAAACCTACACCAACGTGTGACCGCCGGCAATGCGGGACGTTTGATCCAAGGCACGCCGATGCGTCGCGTTTCATCGCGCGACTCACATCAGCCCGCGAATCGGCTCGCCGTGATAAATGTGGTGCGGGCGGTCGAGGTCGTCGTGCCAGGCGGCGGTGTCGGGGATGCCGAGGGCGGAGTAAATCGTGGCGGCCATGTTTTCGGGACGTTGCGGATCGGTTGCGGGATAGCCGCCGATCTTGTCGGACGAGCCGATGACTCGGCCCCCCTTCACTCCGCCGCCGGCGAAGAAGACCGTCTGCACAGCGCCCCAGTGGTCTCGGCCGGGCAGTTTGTAGAACTGCGGCAGGTGCGAAATTTTTGGAGTGCGGCCGAACTCGCCGGCCATCACGATCAGCGTGCTTTCGAGCAAACCGCTTTGCGAAAGATCGTCGAGCAGCGCGGACAACGACTTGTCCGTCGGCGGGAATAGGAAATCTTTCAGGTGCGGGAACGCTTCACCATGCGTGTCCCAGGATTCGTTGTTGCCCAGATGCACTTGAATGAGATTCACACCCGCCTCAACCAGACGCTTGGCCATGAGCAGCGACCAGCCGAACGAGTTGCGGCCGTAGCGATCCTGATCGGCATCCGGAGCTTTCGTGACGTCGAACGCTTGCCGCACTTTCGCGTCGGTCAGCAGCGACAGCACGCTTTGCCGATAGCGATCGAACGTTTCGACGGAGCCTGCACGATCCAATTCCGCTCGCTGTTGGTCAATCAGCTTGACCAAGTCCACGCGACGATCCAGGCGACCGAGGTTCACGCCTTCCGGCAACGTGAGATTCGGTGCCTCGAACTTCGATCGCCGCGGCATGTTGGGTCGCTCTTGATGATCGAACTCGTATTCCGGATACGCGCCGTAGCCGAGCGAGTTGAATGGCGACAGTTCGACAAACCACGGATCGCGTCGCGAACCCATGATCCCCGCGAACTGACCGGGAATGACGCGACCGGAGTAATGCACCAATCGATCCGGCAATACGACGGCTGGCGGCAAATTGTTTCGTGGCCGAGTGACCGCTCCGCCCACCGACGCGATCGATGGCCAGTCGAGCGGCCCGGACTTTGACGGACTGAAACCCGGCGGCGCGTCCGACCGACCCGTCAGCATGATGTGATGACCAAGCGAGTGATCGTTCGACGAATGCGTCAGCGACCGGCACTGCGACCACAGATCGCTGCGTTGTGCCAGCAGCGGCAGGTGCTCGCAGATATGCACCCCGGGGGTGCGAGTCGGGATCGGCTTGAACTCGCCGCGAATGTTGTCGGGTGCGTCGGGCTTCAAATCAAAACTGTCCTGCTGAGCTAGCCCGCCCGACAAAAAGATGTAAATGACCGACTTCGCCGTCGCGAACTGTTCGTGTCCCGCAGCGGTGGCAGCTCGCAGGGCGTGCAGATGATTCGTGCCGAGCCCCAGCAACCCAACAGCTCCGGCCTGCAACGAGGCGCGACGGCTAACGACAGGATGACTCCAGCCAATCCGAGCAGCCATGACACCTCCCGATTCCGTTCTGACTGGGAAAATCGTTTGCGGAACGGCAATAGCTCACCGACTTTGCTGTCTTTCGGCAAGTACAAACTCATTTTCGAAATCGCCGCCGGTTGTCGACCGCGCCGATCAGGCACTATCCACAGAGTATGCAACTGGCAGGCGACGCCGAAGTTGAGCCTCGCGACCCGCGAGATTCGGCCAGGTTCCTGCTACGCCGATTCTGTCGGCGCGCGAGACCTTTCCGGTTGATTGGCCAGTCGCAGATTCCTTTGTCGGCTGCGCCGGAAACAACCGATACCCCGAATGGTCCGATCCGCCGGTTCCGGCACACCTTGCCGACCGTGTGACCATAACTGGTCGTAAACAATCTCGTGGCTGGCGCGGTTCGGAACGCGTCAGGGTTTTCTGCTCGTCTCACACAGTCGACGGAAGGTGGAAGAGCATGATGGACGCTCGTAAAATTTGCCTGATCCGCAAAGTCGCCAACGTGGTGCTTGTGGTCGTATTCTTCGCGTGCGGCCCGCAGATCGCGCGAGCCCAATTGGTCCCGGGTACGGGCGAGAAACTGACAGAAATCGGTGATGACTTCGAAGACGAGACTTGGTCCTACATCCCGAATCTGCCCAAGAGCAGCAACAATATCGACAAGCAAGTTCGCTACCCGTCCGGGCAAACGAACAACAATCGCTGGTTCGAGAGCTTGCTCCGCGGCCAACCCGATGTCGTTGAGCGTGTCGCCACTCCGGCCGGTGGACTGCCCAACAGTAAAGGGTCGATGAAACTTCACTCGCTGCAAACCGGCATCCCGGGCGGGCCGAGTTACAAGATGCAGCAAGACGATTTCATCCTGAACGGCAACAGCCGCTTCGGCAGCACGATCCAATCCTCCTGGAGCCCCAACTGCGTTTGCCGTGTCTATCTGCCTCCGTTCGAGCAATGGGAAAAGCGAACCGGCTCAACGTTGGGCTTCCGCATCGAGACGCTCACGCATGTGATGAAACCGGGCAGCGGCAAGCTGTTCAGGAAGATTGGAAAGTCAAAGACTCTCGAGCAGGCTTGGCCCGGCATGTTTATTCAATTCAACAGCAAGACCGACGGCGTCAACAAAGAAGACTCGGCCGTGTTCGTCATTCGAGCCGACGAGTCCGGCCAAGACTTCGTCGCCGGCCCGCAAATCAAACAACCCGGATGGTGGACGCTGGGCATGACCCTCTCGCCGGATGGCCGAGTGCATTACTACGCCAGCCCTGGCATCGGTCCGCTTCGACCGGCCGACCACATCGCCAGCACGATGCCCTACGGCGAACCGAACCTGCAAATGAACACGCTGTTCTTCAACGTCATGAATCCCGATAACGGCCGCACATGGTCAACGGAATGGATCATCGACGACGTCGAAGTCTTCATCGTCAAGCGCTAGCGCGGCAAAGCCGCAACTCAATGCATCGTGACGATTGTCGAGTGCAAAAATCACCGCGACCGCCATTGATTTGTTCGCCATTTTGCACGTTGCACTCTGGACTTTGCACTCGCCGTGCTTTCCTGCTGCTCTTCGCACTTCAGATCGCACATTTCTCCATCCGCTTGTCAACAACGCCGCAAAGGCCAATAATTAACAATCAGTGGGCCTCATTGGGGGCGATTGGATTCGACTGGGTCACCGCAGACGGCGGTGGCGTGCCGTGGTTGATCAGTAGGCCACGTTAAAAGCTGATCACACAACAATTGCCAACCGGCAATTCTCTCTGGCGGCCTAGTGTCGCTCGAGCCTAGG
>CAZPUJ010000689.1:0-22986 GCA_964589725.1 uncultured Planctomycetaceae bacterium | reverse complement strand
TCGAAGGCACTCACCGCTACCTGCTCACTAAACTCGGCCGCCAAACCATCACCGCCCTCCAATCCACACGCCTCGCCAAATCAACCACCACCCACAACAATTCGCGCAGCCAACAACAAAACTCCGAATTAACGGTGTAGGGCGATAAAAAATGACTACACGCGAGCCAGTGGCCGTCTGGGGAAAAGGCAATTCTGTGGAGGGCGGATTGAATCGGCGAGTCAACCGTCGCGACGATCGAACGCGAGCCGATATCCCAAACCCGAATCTTCTGATCGGAGTCCACGCTCGCGATCCGTGTTCCGTCCGGCGACCACGCCGCCTGAAGCGACCTCGCGTCGGGATGTTTGAAGCGAACCGATGGCTGGCCGGTGCGAATGGTCCACAGTTCGATGCTGTCCGGGATGATCGCCAGAGCTTCTCCATTTGGCAACCAAGCGATCGGCGCTAGATTGCCATTCAGGTTCCGCAGCAGCTTGGCATCGTTGGTCTGCCAGAGTTTGGTTCCTCCGGGAGCTTGGTTGTCGAGTGTCACATAGACGACGGCAATCGTGTCTCCTTTCGGGGACCAATGAACGTCAGCACGGTAAGGATTGTTGGCGGTAATTGCGGTATTACTCTCTACGGCGTGATCTCGTGGCTTCACGTAAATATGCATTCCATGACTTAGGCCGCAAACAATCGTCATCCCGTCCGGCGACCAATCCGAAGAAAATAACGGGCCAGCGTCGGCGTCGAATTCGTCGCGACGCTCCGCGATGCTCCAGACCAAGCCGCCGGCGCGAGCCAAGGACTTTCCATCAGGAGATCATCGACACGCTGAATGAGCTACAGGTATATCGGGTAGCACGTCGAGCAGACCTCCGGTAACCACATTCCAGATTCGTGAGCGTTTGTCGTATTCCGACGAAACGAGCATCAGGCCATCAGGCGACCAATCCAACCATCTAATCCAAGCGTCGTGCGGCTCCAGCGTACGGCGGGATTCGTCCGATGCGACGTCCCAAATTCGCACGGTCTTGTCAATGCAGCCGGAAGCGAGTTGCTTCGCGTCGGGTGACCACGCCAACGCATCGACCTGTCCCGAATGGCCCTTCAACCATCGCAGCCTCCAACGGTCAGTCGCATCCCATAAGGCGACGTGGTTCGAGCTTCCGCCGGCCGCAATCCATTTCCCATCCGGCGACCAGCGCATGCTGTTGCAGTATTGCCATCCTTCCTTCGGTTGAAGATGTTTCATCAACTGCCCGGACTTGGCTTCCCAAATCCGGACACCATCGGTGAAACCGGCGGCAAGATACTTGCCGTCCGGTGACCAGTTCACTGAGTGAATCGCCGCCTCAGTCGAGCCACCGGCAAGTACCTTGAGCAGAGCGTAGGTCTTCGCGTCCCAAATTCGGACGACGTGGTCTGAACCACCGCTGGCGAAGAGCGTCCCGTCGGGGTTGTACGCCAGTCCAAGGGTGTATCCTCGCGGTTGGCGTAGCTCGATCGTCCAGGACAACACGCCGTCGAGGGACGCGGGGCGAGCGACTAACGCACAGGGGCTCATTGGCGAGCCGGGTTTGATGTCGATGGGGAGCGGCTTGAGATCCAACGGCACCATCGGTGGACGCGGGACGAGCGGGCCGATGACGATCTTTTTCGGCGTCGCTGCGTCGGCGGTCGGCGTCGCGAGCTTGGAATCGTGATCGTCTTGAACGATCTCGATCTTGTCCTTCTTGTCGAGCTTCAGCCGTGCTTTCTCGTTCCCCTTCTCGTCGCGGATGATGATGACGATGCCGCACAGCACGACCACGGCGGCCCCGCCGAATACCAAAGCGGCGACAAGTCGCCGCCATTTGGAGTGCGGTGACTTGTCACCGCTTTGGCTTGCGGCGGAGCCGCTTTGGAGTTTCGGAGCAGAAAGCGGCTGCGCCGCAACAGAAAGCGGTGACAAGTCCCCGCAGTCCAAATTGGAACCGGTGCCGATTTCGGCGGAGGAGGCGTGGTGGAATGTGCTCGCGAGTTCCGGGTCGGCGACAGGCGGGCTGTCTGTCGCTACGAGTTGCGCGAGGTTTTGGCCAACCGTGAACGGGGCGATCGAAGAGGTGACTTCGTGGGGAAAGGCGAAGCGGTCGTTGGGCTGCTTGGCCAGCAAACGATGCACGATTGCGGCGAGCGATTCGGGAACTTCGGGACGTAGCTCGCGGATCGGCGTCGGCTCGTTGAACGTCAGAGCTTGCAGCTTCTGCGCGGCGGTCTTGTATTTCGGGGGTGGGAACGGAGGCTGGCCGCTGAGCAGGTGTTACAGCGTGGCTCCCAGGCTGTAGAGGTCGGCGCGGATATCGACCTGATGCGCGTCGCCACCCTGTTCCGGAGCCATGTAGTCCAGCGTCCCCATGATCTGTCCGGTCGAGGTCAGCTCGCCGAGTTGCTCGGTCGCGCTGTCCAGCCGCGCGAGGCCGAGGTCGAGGATTTTGAGGATTGCCGATTTTTGATTTTCGATTTGCGATTGAGCAGACGCGCTCACCAATCGGTCACCGCGCGAGGAACCGACACGTGAACCCGGACCGCTACCGACCGTCACCATCAAATTCGACGGTTTGATGTCGCGATGGACGAGGCCGTGCTCGTGAGCGTGCTGCAAACCGAGGGCGGCCTGGCGAATGATCTCGCAGGCGTCGGCGATCGGCAGGCGGACGTGTTGCTTCACGAGACTGGCCAGGTCGCGGCCATCCACGAACTCCATCACGAGATACAATTGCCCGTCGGCTTCGTCCGCGTGTCGCGCCTGTACGATGTTCGGATGATTGAGCGCTCCGACGGCTTGAATTTCTCGCTCGAAGCGATTCGCGGCATTCGCGTCTTTGGCCAAATGCGGCGGCAGGATCTTGATGGCTTCGATCCGATTCAGCTTCGTATGCCGAGCTTTGTAGACCGCGCCCATGCCTCCTTGTCCGAGCTTTCCGAGCAGTTCATACGGGCCGAGGCGCTGTTGCTTCTGGGCATCGGCTTCCAACAGTGCGATAGATTCACCAGGTGTTCCGGCTCGGCCAGCGCCTTCCGCTCCCAGCGCTCGATCGGCAGCGACGGCCGATGCTTGACCGGCGAATGCGAGCGGATCGGCTTTCAAGTCGCTGAGCATCGCGTCGCAGACAAGGCACTCCCGCACATGCGACGTGACCGTCTCGGTCTCAACGTCATTTAACGTGCCGTGCAGGAAGGCGGATAAGACATCGGCGGACGGACATTCGGGCATCGAAATGCTCCTGGCTATCCGCGTGTCGCAAGCTGCGATCGTGGAGGCGGTGAATGGCTGGGTCATCATGTGGGTCACGAGTGAAAACCTCAAGCAGTAAACGAAAAGGCGCTTCGCGGTAAACCAAAGCGGTGACAAGTCACCGCAGTCCATATGGAGTACTGGGACTTGTCACAGCTTTGGTTGGCGGTGGAGCCGCTTTGGGTTTGCCACTGAATCAATTGCGCTGGCGGGGCGAAGTGTCCGCGGATTTTGGAAAATTCACGGGAGAAATTGAAAGTGGCTCCGCCACGGGTGAAAGCGGCGACAAGTCCCCGCACTCCAAATCTGCGGTGACAAGTCACCGCAGTTCGGATACAGGCAGACGGGATTGGAGGTCGGACAAGGCTCGATAGACCGACTGGCGCGAGTGGCCGGTTTGTGAACTGATTTCTGTCGGCGAGGGTCCGGCCAGACGCAATTCCAAGACTTGAGCATGCCAGTCGGACAATCCTTGCAACAGCGACTCGATTTGATCGGCGAAGGCGGTCATTTCTTCCGGCCCCGGCTCGCGCGAGAGTGCGGCCAGCAGGGCGGCGTCGGTGGATTTTCCGGATGTTTCGCGGTTCACATCCCGTCGTTCCGCCGTGTGACGGCGACCCAGCGCGGCGACTTTGCAAAGCGTCATCCTGACCAACAAGTGCCACAGACGCGACTCTTGATCGATCTGGAACTCTCCGGCATTGGCTCGTCGAAAAAACGTCCGCAGCACCGACTGAACGACGTCACTGCCATCCACTCGTCCAGCCAGTCGCTGGCTGAGATGCCGCTCCGCAAAGCGGCTCAAGCGGCGCGCGTAGTTGGCGTACAAGTCGTCGGCCACGTGTCCGTCCGCCGTGAAGGGATTCATTGCGTCATCGGTTTCGATTCGTCAGCTTCCGAGTTTCACGACCCAGTGGCCGATCAGAGTCTCGCGTTCGTAGGAGAGCAGGTACACGTGAATCGTCTGCGGGTCGTCGGCGTCGCGGTGCAGAACCGGGCCGTCGAAGCCGATGTCGTGGTGGTTCAGCCACGCTCCGCGCGGGTCAACGAACACCGAGAAATACGGGCTGCGTTCCGGTGGGTTCTTGGTCAGCGCGTCGTAAGTCTGGAAGAACGGAGGAACGCCGATGCCCATCGGCATGTAGAGTCCCTCGGTGTAACGCGATGTCGGCAGAGACGGCAGATCCTCGATGCGGAAGCCGGAGACGAAGAAGCGGTTCGTGTCGCCGGTCTTCGAGCAGCGGAAGCTCAGTTCCAGTTCGTGCAACGGGTCGGGGTGAGCAGGACTGAGGATCTCGCGAAGCTGAGCACTTTCAAACTTGGCCAGTCTCCAGAATTCGTTGCCGCGCGGCGTGTCGGTTTCGTAGCGGCCGGGCGGGATGAAGGCGGCGAACGCGACGTGACGACCGTCATAAAAATCCTGCCAGCGACGCACGTTTCGGCTGTCGACGATGCGCGCCTTGCGAGTCTGCTCGCCCGCCGACAACAGCAACTCTTTCGGATCGAAGACGACCTGAGCGGGAAGCTCGCGTTGCACGGTTCGCAGCTTGTCGACAGGGCAGGGCGTTCCTTCGGGGTCGGACCAATGCTCCAGCTTGTACCAGTGGTCGAGGTACGCTCGGCCGGTGTTGTGCTGGAACAGCTCTCTATAAATCCCCAGCGGGAACGTGAACCAACCTTGGTAGTACAACTTCTTCGAGCCGTTCTCTTTCGTGAAGAGCTGCACTTCCCACAGGCCGGCATTGAGGCAATTCTTCGCCAGTTCCGCCGACGCGAGGTTCTTGACCTCGAAGCCGTCGCCGCCGCTGACCTCAATGAACTCCGACTGCGGATTGAACGACACTTGCTGACGGTTCCACTGCCGATCGGTCAGAGCGATCCGCTCCAGGTTCGGATCGGACTTCGTCCATTCCGGCTCGTTGGGAGTGATCAAGCTCACGTCGATGTTCTTGAAGACGATCTTCGCGGTGTCCTTGTCGGTCGGTGAGAAGACGAAGTCGAAGTGCGTCTGGTCGCGACGGACCAGCCGCAGTATGCGACCGTGATACCGACCGAATTGCGGGCTGCGGTCGGCCGGATCTTCCGGGTAGTCCGCGTTCGAGAGCTCGCGCAACGGGATCGCCATTTCGTCAGCGACGGCGTAGCGAGCGGTCAGCCAGAAATATCCAGCCAGTCCGCCGGCGAGCAAAAGAAACAGGCAAATCCAAGCGACTCGGTGCCAGCTCAATCGGCGACGACGCGACGGCGAGGCAGTCAAACTTTCCACGGGTGACACGGTCATGAGTGCAGACATGAGTTAAGACCATCGCGGACGTAGAAACGTCGCTGTCGCAGAAATATCACAGCCGGTCGGGATTTGAGTCAAACAAAGCCAGAAAAAAACAGCTCCTTGGACTAAGACCGGCAGCTTTTGTCGAAGTGCAAGTATCCACCGGCCCTCGGGCTGAAGCAAGTTCCCGTGATCGGCAACGTACGAGCCAGCCACGTCAAGCTGGCGCAAGGGTTAGAGTCGATCACCAGCAATCGCGTTTTCACGTTTGCCGAACGCGCGACGATCTTCGACGCCGTCATTCACGAATACGGTCCCGGCTTGCTGGCGTTCAATCAGTACTGGGACAACAACGCGACGTGGGCCGCATGTTTCCATCGTATCGACCCGGCTAGCGACGGTATCGACACCGGCGGCTCGATACTCACAAGTCAATTTGAACGATGCCGGCATTCGCGGAGGCCGACTCTCCGACGTCACGCTGGGAGTGAATTGGTATCTCAATCCGAACTTCCGAGTGCAGTGGAACTACGTCTACGCCGACCGCAACGTTTCCGCACCACAAAATGACGGAACGGCACATGCCTTCGTGATGCGGTTCTCGCTGGACCTGTAGTCCGATACTGAATGAGTTCGGCTACGTGGGCGGAGCAGTCTCGAAGTCGCCACCGAGCCACACGAACGGCGCGAGATGTTGCGTCAGGAAGTCGTATTCGGAATCCAGGGCATAGCTCGTGAGGATCAACAAGTCGTCCGAGCCGGCTTCCGCGACGATCGAGTCTCCGTCCGGTGCGCCGTTGCCCGTGCGTGGTGCGAGGACATCATTGCCGAATCCGCCGCCCAGCGTGTCGACACCCGAACCGCCCACCAACGTGTCGTTGCCGTCCTGTCCCAGCAGACTGTCTTGACCTAGTCCTCCCGCGAGCCGGTCGTGTCCCGCGCCACCGCGGAGCGTGTCGTTGCCGCCGCCCCCGAACAACGTGTCATCGCCATCATTGCCGTCGATCAGGTCAAGCCCCCCGTCGCCACTCAACAGATCATTGCCGATGTTGCCCATCAACGTGTCGTTACCCGCTCCGCCGAAGAGCGTGTCGTCGCCGGCGCCGCCATCGAGGCTGTCGGCTCCACCAGAACCATTTAGGCGATCGTTCCCCAAGTTGCCGATCAGGCGATCGTGACCTTCACCGCCGTCGAGCGAATCATCGGCGCGACTACCGGACAGCGTGTCATTGCCGTCGCCACCCAGCAGCGTGACCGACAGAATTGACAACGACGCTTCCAATGAATCATTGCCCGCTCCGCCATTGAGCGTCATCGACGACACGCCGGTGACGTTAATGAACGTGTCTCGCCCCAGTCCGCCCACGAGATTCTCAAACGAGTCCCAGTTGAACAACTTGATCACGGTCGTCGACGTGTCTTTGTATTGCTTGTTGCCGACGTCCCAAATCGCGGTGACACCGAGTCCCATGAGAGTGTCGCTGCCGGTTCCACCTGTCACCCTCTCGATCGCCCCGAAGGCTCCGGTCAGCGCTTGCTCACGTCCGCTAAATCCGAGTGTCGAACTGGCCGTCAGCGTCACCGTGCGATTGATGGTCGAAGCCGAGAAGTCCAGGACATCCGCTCCCGCGCCGCCATCGAGCGTGCCGCTGAAGACGGCTTCGTCGAAGACTTGAAACGTGTCGTTGCCGCCGCTGCCGGAGAGTGTTTCAAAACCGTCAAATATCACGCCGCTGGTGCTAGAGATCGTGATTCCCGCGGCTGTCAGCGAGAACACGTCGGCTCCGTTGTTCCAACCTTGCAGCTTGTCGCCGCCGCTGCCGCCGGAGACCATTTCAAAACCAAACAGCGTGAGACCGCCGCCGATCAGCGTGCTGGGAGTCGCCGTGAACGTGTCATTGCCTGCTCCACCGGTGACAGTGTCGACCCACCCCCCGCCACCACCGGCCAGCAACTCGAAAACGGTGAAGTTCGTATTGCCCCAATTGCTCACGGTGACACCCGTCGTCGAGACGACGAACTGTTCGGCGGCCGTGTCGGTGCCTTGCAGTCGGTCGCTGCCGCTGCCGCCAGAGATGACTTCGAAACCTTGAAACATCAGCCCATTGGCGGTGACGACTCCCGGCGAGCCAAGTTGGAAGACATCGTTCCCGACGGTGCCGGCCAGCAAATCTGCCGCGCCCCCTCCGATAACGGTCTCGATGCCCGTGATGTTGACGGGAAGGCTGAGTGCCAGTTGCCAAGTACCCACGATGCGAAACACATCTGTATCCGCGCCGCCGCCGATCGTGTTACCGATTGGCGAGTCATCGAGCAGATCGCTGCCGCTGCCACCGAGCAGCGTGTCGGCTCCCGTACCGCCAATTAGACTGTCGTCGCCGGTGCCTCCGTCGAGACTGTCGTTGCCGGCGTTCGCGGTCAGTGTGTCATTGCCATCGCCGCCGATCAACGTGACGGTGCCGGTGAACTGACTCGCGTTGATCGTGTTGGCCGATCCGCCGCCGGAAAGTTGAGCCTTCTCGATGCCGGCTAGTGTGTCTTCGACAACACCACCGAACGAGAGCGTCGTGCCGGTCAGCGCGATGTCGGTATCGCGAGCGACCACCACGACATCGCTCGTCCCGATTCCGCCGATCAACGAATCTTTTCCCCAACCGCCGATCAGTGTGTCGTCACCGGCTTGGCCGTCGAGTGTGTCGCTACCGGCACCGCCTTCGAGGATGTCGCCGTAGCTGCTGCCGACGAGCAAGTCGTCGCCGCTGCCGCCGCGAACTCCGTCGATATTGATCACGCTGCCGACTCCCGTCGCCATGTATGTCCCTAAATTCGCAATGACTGATGTGCTGTAGGCCGAGTAGTCGAGCAGATCTCGCAGTCCGCCGCCGCCGTCGATCCGGCCGAGGCTCGCGCCCGGGAACAACTGGAATTTGTCGTCCCCCGTGCCGCCGACCAGCGTTTCGAATCCGGCAAACGTCAGTGCAGAGCCTCCAACAACGGTCACTCCCGTCGCCGACACCGTATAGACCTTGCCGCCAGTGGAGCCAGACAACACGTCGGCCGATCCGGCACCGAACACGGTCTCGATACCGACGCAGGAAGCAAGCAGACTGGTGCTCGACAGCGACCAAGTTCCGACGTAACAGACGGAGTCGTTTTCCGCGCCTCCGTCGAACGTATTCGTACCGGCGAGATCGTTGAGTATGTCGTCGCCCGCGCCGCCGAAGAGCGAGTCATTCCCCGCGCCGCCGACCAACGTGTCGTCGCCATCGTCGCCGCTGAGATTGTCCGCTCCGCCGCCGCCACGCAGACAATCGTCGCCGTCTCCGCCCAACAGCGTGATCACTGTGGTCGCCGTCGAGGCGTCGATGTCGTCGTCGCCGGCACCACCATTGAGCGTCATCGAGATCGTCGGCCGCACGTTCGTGAACACGTCGCGTCCCGTGCCGCCGGTCAGCGCTTCGAACGAACTCCACGTCAGCGAGCGACCGCCAGCCACGTCGGTGTATTGCCCTGCTGAGACGTTCCACGTCGCCGAGGTCGCGTAGCTCGTCAGCGTGTCGACTTGGTTGCCGCCGATCAATGAGTCGATGTTGCGGAAACCGTTCGGCAGAGAAACGTCAGTTCCCGAAAATCCGTTCGGGCCGCTGTTGGTCAACCTGACGTTGCGCCCGGTCGTTGCTTGCGAGAAGTCGATGACATCTGTTGCCGCACCGCCATCCAACACTCCGACCAGCGCGACTCCGGCTGACAGCACAAATGTGTCGGCTCCGTCGCCGCCGAGAAACGACTCAAAGCCAATGAACTCAATGGGCGCGACCAAAGTTCCGTTGTGCACTCTGCCCGATATTGGGTCGGTCAGTTGCCACGTGTTCGTGCCTGTCAGTAATCGCAGCGAGTCCAGCGTTGCTGGATCATGACTGTTTCCGCCGTCGAGCCGTCGCATCAGCGCGGCCGCGACCGTCAGCGTCACCGTGTCGGCGAAGCGCGTGCCACGGAACTGCTCCATGTTGGAATTCAGCGTCAACCGATGATTCGCGCGGACATCTTGCGGTGCCGTCCGAGTCAGGTCGATGCTGATGCCGCCGTCGTTGACGGGCGAATAGTCAAGTGCATCGTTGCCCGCATTCACAGCTTCGGTCACGACGTCGGAACCATTCGCACACAACTTGTAGACATCATCAGCCGCACCGCCAACGAGGCTGTCGTCGCCGGCGGCGTCCCACAGCGTGTCGTGACCGTCTCCGCCGATCAGTGTGACCGAACCCGCAAATCCGTTCGCGTTCAATTCATTGTTGCTCCCGCCGCCCGTCAGCCGCGCGAGTTCGATGTCCTGAAGTGTGTCCGTGCCCAGTCCCCCGGTCATCGCCGAACTGGTCAGCGTCATGTCGACATCGCTTGACTCGATCAACAGGTCGCCATCGAATCCACCGTCCAACGTGTCATTGCCGAGTCCTCCCGCGAGGGTGTCCTCACCGGCTTGTCCAAAGATCGCGTCATCGCCGTTGCCGCCGTCCAGTGAATCGGCTCCCGCGCCGCCCCGCAAAACATCGTGGCCGGCGGCGCCTGTGATGAGATCATTCCCGGCTTGGCCATTCAGCGAATCATGGCCATCACCACCTTGTAACGTGTCGTTTCCGCCCGCGCCCTCCAACGTGTCGTTTCCGCTGCCGCCTTGCACGGAATTGGCGCCGTCGTCGCCACGTAAGAAATCGTTGCCCATACCGCCTGTGAGTTTCTCAAACTGGCTGATCTGTCCCGCGAACGACGTCGCCACACCAGAAGCTTCCAGGGACGCGAACGATGCCGCGCCGTCAAACAGCGAAGCCGAAACGTCGTTGGTGACACTCGCGAAATTGAGCAAGTCGTTGCCAGCCCCGCCGCTCAACATGGACCACCGAGCGGCCGGCCCAATGTGGAATTCGTCAACACCTTCACTGCCTGTCAACGATTCGACGCCGTAAAATCGAATCAGCCCTGTTGACGTCCCACGAAGTTGACCGGAGCCGTCTCCCGTGACGAACCAGTTCCACGGCCCGGCTCCCCCCGCGTTTTTCAACTGCCATTGATCGGCCGCTGTCGACGAACCTTCGATCTCCAGAACTCCACCCGTCGGTACCGGCGATCCCGCGGAGAAGTCGACGCTGAGCTGCAGCGGCTGCCCCGGCTGAGCGCCGACGACCAACGTGTCGAATGCTGAAATCGTGCGCGCGGTGCCGTCGATCGGCGTGGTCGCGTCCGTGCTCGCGAAAAGCGCGACGGACGAAGTGCCGGTCCGTCGCAGCACGGCCGGCCCGCTCGCGAGAATCTCCACGCGATGGCCCAGGTTGATTTCATACGTCGACACCGTTTGCTGATACTCGCCCCAGGTGCTTTGAAACAGAACATGCGTTCCATCGGACGCAGCGTTCAACATCGGTTGTGCGAGGTAATAATCGCCGCCGCTGGTACGGTGCTGGGCGAGCACGACGGCTCCGTCCGGCCCCGTGGGCTGCTCGATGTTGATGGCGACGATCGCGCCTTTGTACGCAGCAGACGATGGGGTGAACGGATCCGATCCGCTGTAGTACGACGCGAACACATACCCCGGATTCTGTGTGTTCGTCGCCGTGATGTGGCTGAGGGTTTGGCGCGATGCGGTGATGTTTTCGAACGCTGGGTTCGTCAGCGCGGCATAGATGTCCGTACTCGGATCGAAACGCAGCACCTGCCCGATCGTGTTGCCTCCGGCGAGATACTGGATATTCGGGCTGACGAGACTGTCTTTGCTCCACTTGCCCGGCTGGCCGACAACATACGACTTGCCACTCGCTCCCGCGGCGAAGCCCGCATGATGCCAGTAGAACGGAAAGAAGCCATTCCGCCGGGCGTCATCGTTGCGCAGTTCGGGAACGTCTTCGGTCGGCTTCGGCGTGACAGGCATGACATGCGGAGCAATCTGTCCGCCCGCGAGATCAACGTCCAGCAGACGCCACGCAAACCCGTCGCCGGCGGCGGGATCTTGCACGTACGTGACCATGATGTGCTGGCCGTCGGGCGCGACAAAGAAGTTGTCAATGTTCGACGGCTGGCTGCCATAGGGAAATCCCGATGTGCCGGCCGGAGCGGTCAAGGGAAAACTCGCCACAACGGGATCGGCCCACTGGCCGGAGTTGTCGGACGTGCTCGGCAACGCCGCGACATCGAGATCGACGACGTATGCGTTCAACACCGACCGGTCAAAGTTTAATCCCGGTCCCGGAAGACGCGGGTTGCCGGCCAGCAGCGTGTAGTTGTGCCCAGTCTCCGGATTGAAGAACAACGTCGTCTTCGACGTGAAGATCAGTCCGCCCACTTGCCACGGGTCGAACGATGTGAAGACCAACGTCTGCGAGTCGTGCTGATAAATCTGTTCGAGTCCGGTGCCGTTGTTCGTGCTGCTCGCTGTCTGGTAGCCATACTTCCGCACGCCTGACAGTTGACCGTTCGGGCCGACTCTTGAAACGAAGCCGTACTCGACATTCGGCTCGGCCGGGTTCAGGCTCCAGCGCCAGTTCCGGCTGGGAATGTCCACCGTGATCGGCGTGACGGTCGCATCCGCGACATCGAGCTGTTGCCGGTTGAGCAAGAAGTCCCAGCGTAATTGACCCAGTTCGTTCGATCCACCGTTGATCGCGGGAACGCTACCGAGATGAATCAAATCGCTGCTGACGTTGTAGGTGGGACTTGTCGGGTACGCCGGGCGAACCACGCCACCCCACACATGTGGATCGTCGCCAGTCCCGCCGATCTGGCTGGCCGTGAGCACTTCCGTTCCCGGATCGCCGCCCAGTCGTGTCACCGTGCCATGCGCCGCTGCGACCTGTGATGGCGACTGCAACGGCGCGGCAGCGTCGTCAGGAACAGCCAGACGCCGCGTGTCCGGCACGGCATTCACCGCGCGCCAGCGTGCATCGTCCGCCGCAAGGTCCGTGAGCAAATCATCCGCATTCAATTTCGGATCGCCGTGCGTGTCTCCGTAGGCCAGCAGTTCGTCCGACGTGAACAGCCAGTCGCTGCCCGAACCGCCCGTCAGCGTGTTGGCCACGAAGTCATCGAACACGGTTTGGCCGATACTCGACGTTGGCGGATTTGACCAGAGCGCGTCCGGTCGCAGCGGCGACTCGCTGGCCAGAGCTTGTGCGACAAGCGGTACGTTCACAGCGTGCGACGTCGCTTGGCCACTGGTACGTTGGACGATGAGAACGTCAGTGAGTGGATCGGACGTGACCACGCGCGAGACGATCCGCAACGTCTCGTTTTCCAGTCGGATTTGAAAGCTCGTGCCGGACGGAAGCTGACCGCCGTAGTTGGCCGGATCGAACGCAGCCGCGATCGATTGCGACACGACAAGCCATGTCGATGACGAACCGACGGGCAGCGGCTTCCCGTTGGAAGTGCGGTCCAGCACTCCGTCGCGATTGTCGTCGACACCCAGAACCGTCGTCGCCAGCGGAGCGATCGACTGCCGTCGTGCTTCGTTGTTGACCGCAGCGGCGAGCCAACGATTGCGGACATCCTGCAAGCCGGGATACAGGCCGCTCGCAAAGTTCACCGTACCCCCGATCAGCAAGTCGTCACCGTCGCCACCGTCGAGCTGATCGAGTCCGTACCCGCCAACGATCACATCGTTCCCGGCATCACCATGAATCTGATCGGCACCCAAGCTGCCGATCAGCAGGTCCGCGCCGGCGCCGCCGTTGATCGAATCGGCACCCGCGCCGCCATTTACCGTGTCATCGCCGTCACCGACCTGGATGAAATCGTTCCCCTCACCGCTGGCCACCGAATCGGATTCTGTGCCGGCGTCGACGAAGTCATTGAACGGACTGCCGAACACGGAGTCGTTGCCCCCGAACGACTGTACGAATACGCCAAAGCCGGACGCGACGGCGAGGTTCCGGATTACTTCGTCGGTCAGCGGCGCTGGCAATAGTCCCCCATCCGCGACCGCTTGCGGAAGTCCGAAGCCGCTCGTCACGCCCGTCAGATCGATCACGTTCGTGTTGCCGTCGCCGCGCACAAAAATGCGGCCGATCAGTTCAGTCGGCAGATTCGCTAAGACACTTTGAGTCTCCTCTTGACGGATTTTTGTGGTTGATCCGTTGATCGAAACATGCACGACTTCGACCGATGTCCCCGAAGCCAACGTCACCACCCGCGACCCGACGGCCACTGACGACGTCGTGTTCGAGTCGCTCAGGTCGATCAGCAGCACGCCTGGTGAAGAAGCGTCGCCTGTGAATGTCACGGAACTCGGAAGCGTCTTTGCTTCAAGTAGTTCAGTGGCAAGCAGGTGCGTCCACGCGAACCGATTCCGCTGACGATGTCGATGCCAACGGACTCGCCGGCGAAAGGAATTGAGCCAATCATACAGCCGCATTCTGCACCTCGTCCCTGCGGGTCAACCGAATAGGACGAGTCTGTGTCAGGGGCTGTTGATTTCAAGCAACGCCTCGTTGCCTTCCGAATCTCTGTGTACAGTCGATCCGATCGCAACGACCGTACCTAGAGAGACAGTTTTTCCTCCGCCCGCTGGGTTTGGCTCAAGTGTGAAATGACGAACAGTTCTGCCGTCATTATTCCTCGCCCCGTTTGTCGGCTGCAGCCGACTGATCGGAGCGACAAAGAGGTAGTTCGTTTTCGTCGCCTTTGATCGACTCTTGCGGACCAGACTCGGCAGCTTCAAGAGTTAGCCAGCCGTGATTTCTCCCCCGTGTGCCGTGGCAACGTCCGATTCCTCGATTACAATCCTTCACGTTGGCCGCTCATCCTTCCTGCTCCTGCCAGCGGGTGAACCGAGTGGACCCTCTATGACCGCCTGGCTTGGCCGCTGACGTTGTCCAAGTCATCCTCGGTTTTCACCGCGAGCTGGCACGTTGAGCACAATGTTGCCGAGCGACCGAACGCCTCGTCAGAGTTGCGGACGAACAGCGGCTGGCGCGTGAGCCGATGATCCTGGTTTTGGCTTTCGCGCGGAGAGTCTTTCATGCCCAAGAAACACTCACACGATTTGTTCGACGACTCCACGATGACCTTCGGGGAACATCTCGAAGAGCTGCGTGTGCGGCTGTGGCGCGCGGTTATCGGCTTGGCGATTGGCGTCAGCATCACGATGTATTATGGCGACTACGTCATGGCCGTCGTGCGGAAGCCGATTGAAGACGCATTGAAGGCTCGCGCGGACGGCACGCACATCGCTGACGAAATTACGCACGCAATCAATCGCATCTTCGGCGGAAAGACGGACGATCTCAAATCCGCTCCAAAAACCGAAACGTCTGAAGTCCCTGATCCGAAGACCATCACGATTGAATTTCATCCGACGGATCTTTTGACCGCGTTGCACGAGGCGGACCCCGAGCGATTTCCACTGCTGGAAAAGAAACCCGCCGCCACCACATCCAGCGTGAAGCCAGGGAACGCGACGAACATTTCGGACGGCGCTGCCCAGTCCGACTCGGCTGAGAAGTCGATCAGCCTGAAGGTCTCGGCTCCTGAATTCGAGCAGTTCCAAAAGGCATTCGAACTGCAACACCGGCCGATTGTGCTCACGGTGCAAGAAGGCTTCGTGACGTGGCTGAAGGTTTCGTTCGTCGCGGGCTTGGTGTTATCAAGCCCCTGGGTGATCTACCAGCTTTGGCTGTTCGTGGCGGCGGGGCTGTACCCGCACGAGCGGAAGTATGTGCATGTCTATTTGCCGTTCAGCACGTTCCTCTTCTTGGGCGGCGCGGCGTTCTGCTTCTACTGCGTCTTCCCGTTCGTGCTGGACTTCTTGCTCGCGTTCTCAGAGTCGCTGAAACTTCAGCCGCAGATTCGGCTGGCCGACTGGATCGACTTTGCGATCATGCTGCCGGTGATGTTTGGCATCAGTTTCCAATTGCCGCTGGTGATGTTGTTCCTCGAACGGCTGTCGATCTTCGGAGTCAAGGACTTCACCGAGAAACGCCGAATCGCGATCTTGGTGATCACGATCATCTCGATGGTGCTCACTCCCGCCGAGCCGTACAGCATGGTCATGATGATGCTGCCGCTGATCGTATTGTACGAGTTGGGCATATGGATCTGCCGCTGGTTTCCGAAAGCTCAGCCGTTCGACGATGATGAGGAAAAAAAGACGGCGATCGCGACCAGTTGAACCGCCTGGCTCCCAAGCAGGAGCTTGGAAACGAGCAACGAGGCCTCGGACATGCGACCCCACTGGGCTTGCCCCAGTGGCTCGCGGGATTTTGCACTACGGACCGCGCGCTTTCGCGTGATCTGGATGGTAGTGCAAAAACCCGCGAGCCACCGACGCAAGGTCGGTGGGGGGTGCAGGACTTCGCTTGTTTGAGGACTAGGGAACGAATCTAAGCCCGCACATAAGGACAACGCCGTGCCGACTGAATCGGGAAGCGGAGCTTCGCAGGATCAAGTTCCCAAGCAAGAGCTTGGGAACGAGGTGCTTGGGAACAAGAGACCCGCGAATGAAAAGCTCACTCCCGTCGTCGAATGGCTCAGTGGTGTCGACGGAACCCTGCGGTTGCTGGATCAAACGCTGTTGCCGACGGAGGTCAAAGTCGTTGAATGTCCGTCAGTCGAGGCGGTCTTCGAGGCGATCCAATCGTTGCGCGTGCGTGGTGCTCCGGCGATCGGTGTGGCGGCGGCTTACGGGGTCGTGCTGGGTGTGCGCGAATCGGCGCGCGGCAATCGAGCTGACTTCAACGGGCGACTCGCGCAAATCATCGAGCATCTCGGCGGGAGCCGACCGACGGCGGTGAATTTGTCTTGGGCGCTGAACCGGCAGCGTCGCGTGGCCGAGCGCATGCCCTTCGCGTCACCGACCGAGGTTCTCGCGGCGTTGCTAGACGAAGCCAAACAGATCGAAGCCGAAGACCGCACGATGTGTGCGGCGATTGGTCGGCACGGGGCGGAATTGCTGAAAGACGGCGATGCGGTGCTGACTCATTGCAACGCGGGAAGACTTGCAACAGCCGGCGACGGGACCGCATTGGCCGTGATTTACGCGGCGGTCGCGAGCGGCAAGCGACTGCGCGTGTTCGCGGACGAGACTCGGCCGTTGTTGCAGGGCGCGCGACTCACCGCTTGGGAACTGCAACAACATGGCGTACCGGTCACACTGATTTGCGACTCAATGGCGGGTTGGGTCATGCGGCAAGGTCGCGTGCAAGCGGTGGTCGTCGGCGCAGATCGGATCGCCGCGAATGGCGACACCGCTAACAAAATCGGCACGTACTCGGTGGCGCAGTTGGCGAAGGCTCACGGCATTCCGTTTTACGTCGCCGCGCCGTCGAACACGTTTGATCTGTCTCTGTCACACGGCGAATTGATTCCGATCGAAGAGCGTTCGCGCGAAGAAATCACTCGCTACTTCGCGCAACAGATCGCACCGGATGGCATCGACGTGTTCAATCCCGCGTTCGATGTGACTCCCGTCGAGTTGATCTCGGCGATCATCACGGAGCGAGGCGTGATCCGTCCGGTGTCGGAAGCAGGCATTCGCACGATCCTGGGAGCCGCGCCATGAACTTCGCATTGCTCGGCGACGATCCGGTCGCGCGTCCGCTGCTGGAGGCCGCGCTCGCAGGCGGGCACAACGTGCAGCGAGCCGCTTTGGCGGACCGACGATTGCCGATGATGGAGAATTTGTTTGGACGGATTGGCGATCCGTCCTACTTGGCTCGGTGGGAAGATTTGTTGACCGACAGCAATATCGAAGCGGTCATCGTTGCGGGGGACAGCGAGGAGATTCAGACGGCGGCCAAGCAACTGGCGATGTCCGGCAAGCCACTGTTGATCGTGCCCAAAGCCGAGTTCGGCTGGGCGTGCGGCTACGAGTTGTCATTGATCCGCGACGACTCGCAAGTCGTCCTTATGCCGGCGTTCGTGCATCGCGGGGACGTGGAATTGTTGGCGTTGTCGCAACGGCTCGCAGCGCGCGAGTTAGGAAAAGTGCGGCGAATGCAGATTGATGTCGAGGTACCGTGGTCGAACGCGAATGAGAGCAGGGAGGATCGGGAAACTCCTCACCCTCACCCTCACCCTCACCCCGGCGGGGAGAGGGGACCAGACAAAACTCTCTCCGGCGGGGCGAGGGGACCCGAGAACGGGGACGGAGCGGAGAGCGGAGCGGACGGCAATAAGTCGCTGCTCGCCGACGATGAGATCGAAGAAGCGATGTTGCCGGACGTTGATGCGCTGCGTTGGTTGGGAGGCAATTACGACCAAGTGACGGCGCTGCGATCGGGACAAGTGATGGAGGGCTGCTCGCAGGCGACGTTGACGCTGGCGGGATCAAATTTGGCTGACGCCACTTGGATCGCACGACGCGGCATCGAACGTCGGTGGAAATTGACCGTTGAAGCTGAAAGCGGTTTGGTCACCATCGAGAGATCACACGACGAGCGGCCAGCCGCACGTCAATTGATCGAACTATTCGTCGCGGCCTGTCGTGGCGAGGCAAATCGGCCGGACTGGTCGGACGCCGTGCGAACGTTCGATGTCTTGGATGCCGCTCGCCGGTCAGTGCGGCGGCGGCGGACGATCGACTTGCACTTCGAAGCCTTGTCTGAGCGGTCGCAGTTCAAAACGCAAATGACCGCGATCGGTTGTGGACTGTTGTTGCTCACGCTCGTGCTCATGTTGGGTCTGCTAGGTTTGGGATCGTTGCTCGACGCGCGCGACCACAATGTTCGTGAGGCGGCATCGCTGGGCCTGTTGCTTCAGGAAACCGACTTTGAACGACACACGGCCGTGCTGACGATCGAAGGTCAATCGCGGTTGGCCGGGATCGCGCGGCGACTGACCGACGAGCCGAAGTCGGTCTTTGTCGAGCCGACCTCCGATCCACCGAGCTCGGAGCTGGATCAGCGCCGTCGCGTTCAGGTGGTGGAACGCTTGCATGAATTGAGGGTCGTCGCCGCCGATCATCGCACGCAGCTCGCGCCGCCGAAGAGCTCCGTCTGGGAAACGGTCCTGCGAATTCTGCGGCTTGCCTGGATCGCCCCGTTGATCTTATTTCTGATCCTGCAGCTTTTGTTGTTCATGGCCAGGCCGTCATCATCGGGGCGCTGAGAACTCATGTTGCCGGGTTTTGCCGCGTCTGATACAAGCCGCCGCCTTTTGGTGGACTGTCACGGCTGAAGACTTTCCTCACGCGGCGGTGGGTTCGCCTTTTGTCCAGACCCTCTCGCATCTCACCTTCCCCGTCTCCCGATCCTCCGGGCCAATTCAGGAGCGACCTCATGTGCAAGCCAGACTTTCTGGCCGCGTTGCACGAGCTGTTCGAGCTCGATGCCGGCGCCATCCACGACACCTCCGTGTTGCAGAACATTCCAGGCTGGAGCTCACTGACATTCATCGGTTTGATCGCGATGATCGACGAGCAGTTCGGCGTGACGGTGGCTCCCAACACCATTCTGAAGTGCCAGACGGTCGTGGATCTGATGCAGGCCGTGGAATTGGAGCTGACCCCGGCCAAGATGGCGGCTTGAGGGTTGGTGTGGCTATCCTGTCGCCTCAGCCAAACTCCCGTCGAGACTTGCTCACATGCAAGCGATTCTGAAGGCCATTGAGTACTACTTGCCAGCGCGCGTGCTGAACAACAGCCAGCTTAGCGAGGTCGCGCCCAACTGGTCGCCAACGAAGATTCAAAACAAAACCGGCATCGAAGAACGTCGCATCTCGGGAGAGGAGGAGCTGTCTTCGGATTTGGCCGTCAAAGCCGCGCAAAAACTGTTTGAGTCGGGAGCTTGCCAGCCCGAGGACATCGACTATTTGTTTTTGTGTACTCAGTCCCCCGACTATTTCCTGCCGACGACGGCTTGCTTGCTGCAACAACGGCTCGGCTTGCGGACCAGTTGCGGGGCGCTGGATTTCAATCTTGGCTGTTCGGGATTCGTCTACGGACTGGGCCTCGCCAAGGGCTTGATCGAAACTGGACAAGCTCGCAACGTGCTGTTGATCACGGCCGAGACGTACTCGAAGTTCATCACGCCGCAGGACATGTCGGTGCGAACGCTGTTTGGCGATGCCGCCGCGGCGACGTTGATTCAAGCGGATGAAGTCACGCCTGGTGAGCCGCCGGCGATCGGCCCGTTCGTTTACGGTACCGACGGCAAGGGAGCGAAAAACCTGATCGTGCAGACCGGCGGCATGCGGTGTCCCATCGCGGGATTCGCCAGCGGCGGCGGAGTGGAAGACGCCGACGAACATGTGCTCGCGCCGCCCACTCTCTACATGAACGGTCCGGAGATTTTCCTCTTCACGCTGGAAGCGGTTCCGGACCTCGTGCAGGCGATGCTCGATCGCACCGGGCTGACGTTCGACGACTTCGACTTGTTCGTGTTCCACCAAGCCAATGAATACATGCTGCGGCACCTGAGGGATAAGATCCAAATCCCGGCGGACCGTTTTTACGTTTCGATGAGTCACTGCGGCAACACAGTCTCCTCGACGATTCCGATCGCTCTGAAAGAAGCTCATTCCGCCGGCCGGCTCAAGCCCGGTGACCGGCTCATGCTGGTCGGCTTCGGCGTCGGATATTCGTGGGGAGCGACAATGCTGCGCTGGAGTGTTTAGACCTCGGAAAGGAATCCGACATGACGACGAGCAAACTGGAAGTTCTCGCAATGGATGGCGGCGTGGCGGTGCGATCGAAGCCGTTCGCGCCGTGGCCTGTGTTTGACGACGCTCAGTGTGAGGCGGTGCAGGCGGTGCTGCGATCGGGCAAGGTGAATTACTGGACCGGCCAGGAGTGCCGCCAGTTCGAAAAGGAGTTCGCCACCGCCGTCGATTGTCAGCACGCGGTCTCCGTGGCGAATGGCACGTTGGCGATTGAGTTGGCGTTGCACGCTTTGGGCATCGGTCCGGGAGACGACGTGATCGTTCCGCCGCGGACGTTTATCGCAACCGCCAGCGCGGTGTGGGCTCGTGGGGCTCGACCGATCTTCGCGGATGTCGATCCGATCAGCGGCAACCTCACGGCCCAAACCATCGAGCACGCGATGACGTCGCGAGCCAAAGCGATCATTCCGGTGCATATTGCGGGCTGGCCGTGCGATCTGGACCCGATCATGGACTTGGCTCGCGATCGCGGCCTGTCTGTCATCGAGGACTGCGCGCAGGCTCACGGAGCCACGTACAAGGGACGACCGGTGGGATCGATCGGACACGTCGGCGCGTTTTCGTTCTGTCAGGACAAGATCATCACGACCGGTGGCGAAGGTGGCCTGCTCACCATGAACCGCAAAGACTTGTGGGAGCGCGCCTGGAGTTACAAGGATCACGGCAAGAACTGGGATGCCGTCTACAACCGCGAGCATCCCACGATCTTCAAGTGGACTCACGAATCGCTGGGCACGAACTGGCGCATGACCGAGATGCAAGCCGCGATCGGCCGCGTTGCTCTGCGCGAGCTGCCGGACTGGGTGAAAGCTCGCCGACGCAACGCGGCCGTGTTGGATGATGCACTCAGTCACGTCTCCGGCATTCGCACGGCGACTCCCCACCGCGACTGCTCCCACAGTTACTACAAGCACTACGCCTTCATTCGGCCCGAGTTGTTGCAAGGCGGCTGGTCGCGCGACCTGATCGTGAAGGCTTTGCAAAAGGAGGGCCTGTCATGCGGCAGCGGTGTCTGTTGTGAAATCTATGTGGAGAAAGCCTTTGAAGGCCCGGGCCTTCAGCCAGTGCAGCGATTGCCGAATGCCAGGCAACTCTCCGAGACCAGTTTGATGTTCGTCGTGCATCCGACTCTGAACGAACCGGATATGGAAGACACCACTCGAGCGGTGGCCAAAGTGATGCAGCATGCGACACAACGATCGTTGATGCCGCAAACCAAAGCGGCGTGAGTTGCCAGTTCGCGCAAGTCCGTAGTCCCGCATTGAAGCGGCTCTGATGCAACCGCTTAACACGGACTTCGCCCGCAACCTTGCTCCCTCTCCTCCGCATCGGGGGAAACGGGACAAATTGCGCACACGGCGCGCATAAGCGATACCGCACGGGGCCAAGTCTGACACTAACCCGAAGCGTAAGCGAGGGACTCTTACCTCAGTCCTCGCTTACGCTTCGGGTTAGTGTGACTGTCTCGCAAATGTGTCAAACTTGGCAGTGCAAGGTAGACCAGCGATGGCTCTAAATGCGGGACTTCGAACCGGAAAACTTCGCGAAATCTAAAACTCCCGTCTCATCGTCAAAATCCGCTCATCTTCCCGACTGTGCCTGACCGAAAAAGCTGAGTAGGAGAGGCCTCGTCTCGGAGCCGGTCTTCGGCCACGAGACATCGCCGTCGGTCCGAATCTCAGCGGCCGCCTCAATGGCCCAGGTCAGATTCCCTCAGAGACGCGCAGTCGGTGAAGGAGTATACGATGTCGCAAGGGTGCCTCACACAACCCGGATTGGCTGGCAGTGGACTTCCCTTGAAGGTGTTCCAACCAGTCGCGACGCCCGAGACTCGGCAGTTCGTAGAGAAAGTCTGGGAACGCCTGTTCGGCACGACGACGTCGAATCAACTCGTGCTGCGAGTGCTCGTGGATTTTGCGGTGGCAAATGCCGTGCTGGTGATGGCGGCCGTCGTGCGACTACTTGCGATCGGCGGCGTGAGTTGGGACAACCCGATCAGCACCTTGTTCGAGAAAGTCAACGCGACCTACTTGATGAATGCCGGGTGGTTTGGGCTGTCCGCCGTGACGTTGTTCGCTCTCACCGGACTCTATAAGCCGGTGCCGTGTGCTTGCATCACGCAGCGGCTGAAGGCGGTCTTGCTGGCGTGTGCGATCGGCCTGATTGGGCATTTAGTGCTCGGTGCGTTTGCGTTCAACAAAGCTCAAGCCACGTTGGAAGTCGGAATTCCCGCTTGGACTTTGCTCTGTGCCGTGGTGGTTTCGAGTCGATATTCGCGCATGATCGTCGGATCGCATTTTCGAGTTGTCGCTCGCGGCGAGGCGGTGGCGACGAAGATAGAAGACGTGCTGGTCGTCGGCGGAGCGGGTTATATCGGTTCGATTCTGACTCGCCAACTTCTCGACGCCGGATACCGCGTGCGGGTGCTCGATCTGGAGCTCTTCGGAACCGACTCGCTGGAAAGCGCGATCGATCATCCGCGTCTGGAGGTCATGAAGGGCGACTTCCGCAACGTGGAGGATGCCTCGCGTGCTCTGCGCGGCATGGACGCGGTCTGTCACTTGGCCGCGATTGTCGGCGATCCGGCCTGTGCTCTTGATCGCGATACGACCATTGCCGTGAATTACGCGGCGGCCAAAATGATGGCGCTGTTGGCCAAAGCCAACGGCGTGTCGAAGTTCGTATTTGCCTCGACCTGCAGCGTTTATGGCGACTCGAACGAGATCATGACCGAGGAATCATCGCTGAATCCGGTGTCGCTGTATGCGACGACAAAGATCGACGCCGAACGAGCGTTGCTCGACACGGCCGATGA
>CAZPUJ010000688.1:0-9320 GCA_964589725.1 uncultured Planctomycetaceae bacterium | reverse complement strand
GCGAGCGCAGGCATGCATGTGGCATTGGCTGCTCGTTCGCGCGAGCCGCTGGAACGGGCAGCGGCTGAATTGCGAGCCTTGGGAGTGACTGCGATCGCGATTCCGACGGATGTCACGGACGTTCGCCAGTTGCCCGTGCTGGTCGAAGACGTGCTGCACGAACTGGGCGGAATCGACGTCTTGGTCAACAACGCGGGGATCGAGACGTATCGCGACTTCCATCAGCTCGAACTGGCCGATATCGAACAAATGATTCAGCTCAATTTGATCGGCGCGCTGCAACTGACTCGGCTGGTCATCCCGCACATGCTCAAGATGCGGCGAGGCCACGTCGTCAACATGTCGTCAACCGCCGGCAAACATGGACCGCCGTTCGGGGCGGCTTACGGAGCTTCCAAAGCCGGCTTGATCGCATTCACGCAAACCTTGCGGACGGAGTATCACGGCTCGGGCGTCAGTGCCTCGGCGATCTGTCCTGGCTTCACGCATGACGGCGGAATGTACGAGCGGATGAAAAGCGAGACCGGAACCGGCACGCCGTGGTATCTCGGCGCGACGACGGCTCAGGCTGTGGGTCGTGCGGTCGTGAAAGCCATTCAACGTGACTTAGCCGAAGTCATCGTCAACACGCCGCCGTTGCGGCCGGCGTTCGTGCTGGCCCAGATCGCTCCCAAGCTCGGCAGTTTGTTGGTGCGACACGCGACTCGACACTTCCTGAAGAAAGTGGTTCGAGCTCGTGATGTCCCCGCGGAAACGTCGTCACGCCGGGTGGCGTGAGTTTTCCCTCACACGGCCACGTCAGATTCATTTGGGAGGCACCCACACTAACCCGATGCGTAAGCGAGGGCTGAGGTAACAGTTCCTCGCTTACGCTTCGGGTTAGCGTCAGACTCGGCCGCGTGCGGTATATCACGCCGCTCGGCGTTGTGATTCTGACACTGGAGCCGTGTCGGCTTTGTGTCGCTTACGGTGGAGATGGTTCAGCCAATCCAGGACGCCGGGGATGAATTTCTTGGCGTTCCACAACAGATGAGCCAGCGTGCCGATGAGCACAAAGCGCTGATTGCGTCGAATTGCGCAAACGGCTTTGCGAGCGACGATCTCAACGGAACTACATAGCCAATCGGGAGGAGTCGGCACCGGTTTATTGGGTCGGCCGCTGATCGCCGTCTTATAGAGATTGGTCTGCACCGGTCCCGGACAGAGCGCGGTGACTCCCAAACCGCGGCGGCCGTACTCCGCGCGCAGGGCCTCAGTGAATCCCACCAGCCCGAATTTACTGGTGTGATACGCGGCGTAACGGCCGCCGGCGATCAGACCTGAAACGCTGCATACGTTGAGCAGATGGCTCTCCGGCTGAGCCAACAGCGTCGGCAACAGCTCGCGAGTGAATTGAATCGGGGCTAGCAGATTGATGCTCAGCAACCACTGCCACTGTTCGGCCGTCATTCTTTCAGTCGGACCGTAGTAGGCGACGCCAGCGTTATTCACCAGGATGTCGAGTCCCTTCCAGCGAGCCTGCAACGCGTGCACCGCCAACGTTATCTCCGCCGGCCGCGAGAGATCGCACTTCGTGGTGACCGCCGTGACGCCGCGACGCTCGGCTTCCGTCGCCACGACGGCCAGACCAGCTTCGTCAATGTCCAACAGCCAGAGATGCACGCCCTCGGCAGCGAGCGACAGCGCGATGGCTCGCCCAATGCCCGATGCCGCTCCAGTGACTAACGCGCGCTTGCCTCGCAATTGCTTCACGCCCGAGCCTCCTTGCTCGTTGTGGATTGAGCGGGATGTAGCCGATCTCGGCAACGGCTCCAAGACCGTTTGTCGCCGAAACCAACAGGCCTGAAAGACACGCATTGCGGCGGCTCCCGCGACCCGGCATTGACCCGTTCTCCGAAGCGGCATATACGACCCCGCCGATTGATCGGCCCAGAGTCGTCAATGTGTGTCAGACAGGGATGTTATGAACCGCATTCAGTCCCGCATGTCGTCCGCCAGCAAATCGCCCGCTCGAGGCCAGAACCGATTGGGCAGCGCCGAGTGCGGCAGCGACCGCGGTGCTGACGGGGGCTCGCACGCCGACGTCGATCGTTGGGTCGAAATGATTCATACGGAGCTGCAAGACGAAGACTCCGTCACAGAGCCGCCGTCTAACGCACGCGACAATCAAAGGCACCAAACGCTCGAACTGACAATCGAATTTGGCCGGACCTTCACCGGCGATGACACGAGCGCTCTGACATCCGGCGCACTGCTCGGCTTGGACCAACTGGCGGTTGAGCCAGTTGATCTCGTCGTCGCGGGCCGGCCGGTCGCTCGTGGAGAATTGATCGTTGTCGACGGAAAGCTCGGCGTGCGGATCGTCGAAGTTCTCTTGCTGCTGATCGCCGCGCTATCGTTCTGTTCGTCTGCCGGAATCGCGGACGAGCCGTCTCGAGCGCCTACCTCGTTGTTGCAGATCGAGACCAACTCTTCCGAAATCTTCGACACGCCGTTTGAATCATCGCGCGGCACGCGAGCGCGCGGCGAGTCGGTGGAAACAGACGCGTTTGTCGCGGAGACGGACAAATTCACGACATCGGACACGCGCTCGGTGCCGCTGACAAAGTCGTCATCGCCTCGACGAACGATTGCCGCTCGAACGGGTGATGCGGCGACCGATGCTCGTCCTCCAGCGTCGGCAGGCTGGGGGACAACTGTCTGGTCGCTGATCCTTGTCGGCGGATTGATCACGGTCGGTGCGAGGTGGCTGAAGTCGCGCGGTTCGGCCAGCGATCGCGGATTGCCCAGCGAAGTGCTTGAAGTTTTGGGTCGTCGCGTCATCGATCAACGGACGTCGATCGTGCTGGCTCGCTGCGGAGCGCGACTGTTGGTGTTGAGCTCTTCCCCCAGCGGCCTAAGCACGCTGACGGAGATCGCCGATCCGGTTGAGGTCGACTGCCTTGCCGGCTTGTGCCAAACGACGCAGCGCAACCACGGCCTCGTCGAAACCTTTCGCGACATGCTGGGCCGAACGATTCCCGCGACTCGATCCACGCCCGCAACGAAGTTGGCCGAACCGAGTCAATCACCAACACCTGCGGCCAGATCGCCAGAATCGCGTTGGCCCGATCGATTCGCCACTGTCCGCAACGCCACTCCGACTCTGCCGGAGGTGAGATCATGACTTACCCGGAGTGCGTGACTACGAGGCGGATTGCAGTTCGCGTTGCAATCGTCCTGATCATGAGTTTGCTGTTGACCGGTGCGGCCGTCGGTGCGGAAACGGTGACCATGACACCACTCGATCCGCAAGTGATGTTCTCACCGCAGTCGGTCGCGGCGTCGTGGCCGTGGCTGCTGGGGGCAACCGTGCTGAGCCTTGTGCCGGCCGTGTTGCTCATGAGCACTTGCTTCGTGCGCTTCGTGGTCGTGCTCGGTTTGCTGAGACAAGCCCTCGGCACTCCGCAGGTCTTACCCAACCAAGTCATGATGGCGTTGAGTTTGTTCTTGACGGTCTGCGTGATGACGCCGGTGTGGCAAGAATCCTACGAAACCGGATGGAAGCCGTACGCTCAGGCGAAGGATGGCGACGCGCTGCCGATCGACGTGGCGGCGACGAAACTGCTCGCGCCAATCCGGCAATTCATGAGCCGACAGATCGAAGCGGCCGGGAACTCGGATGGTGTGTGGATGTTGCTCGACTTGCAACGACAGCATGCCGGGCAAACCGACTCTGCGGCACCGAACAGCTACGACGACGTCCCGATCACCGTGCTCTTGCCCGCCTTCTTGCTCAGCGAGTTGAAGACGGGCTTTCTGATTGGATTTCAGTTGTTCTTGCCCTTCCTAGTTATCGACTTCGTCATCGCGTCCGTGTTGACGGCGCTCGGCCTGACGACGCTGACGCCGTCGATGGTCTCACTTCCCTTCAAGCTGCTGTTGTTCGTGCTGATCGACGGTTGGTTCCTGACCGTCGGAATGCTGCTGGCCAGCGTGCAGTAAATCGAGAGGCCAGAGGTCAGACCCCTGACCTCTGTTTTCTGACCCCTGTCCCCTCACCTCTGTCCCTTGCCATGACTCCCGATCAAGCTGCCGAACTCACTCGCTCATCTCTCTGGCTGGCCCTGCAACTGGCGGGACCATTGTTGGCGATTTGTTTGGCAATCGGGCTCGTCGTCAGCGTCTTTCAGGCGGCGACACAGTTGACCGATCAGACGCTGAACTTTGTCCCGAAGCTCCTCGCCCTGTGCGTCGCGGGTGCGGCGCTATTCCCCTGGGCGTTGCAGCGATTGAGTGAGTTTTCACGTTCATTGATCGAATCGATTCCCTACGGCTGGTGACGTCCGAATGCCTGGAATGTCGGTCGCTGATCTTGGTCAGTGGATGTTTCCGTGGTCGACGCAACTCGTCGCAGCGGCGTTGGTGATGCTGCGCGTGAGCGGCCTACTGGCTGTCGGTCCGATCTTGGGCCGAGCGATTCTCCCGTGGCAAACTCGCGCCGCATTGGCTGTAACAATGACGTTGGTTCTCGCTCCGTTGAGCGGCTCGGCGGCAGTCGATCTCAAGTCGTCGCTACTCGAAACGAACGCCGTCTTGTGGGTCGCCACCGTCTTTGCTCCGGCAGGGCTGACCGAGTTTGGTATGGGATTCCTGTTGGGTTGCGCGGCGCTGGGAATTCTCTGGGTTGTGCCCTTGGCCGGACACTTGCTCGATCAGCAAACAGGCACTGTGGCCGAGGAGGCCGAGCCCTTCCTGGGCGAGTCGCCGCAAACACGTTGGCTGGCGTTGTGGGCCGCAACCTGCTTCTTGTTGTGCTCTCCCGTCAACGGACACGTGCAGGTGGTGACGCTGCTGGCAGACAGTTTTCACACGTGGCCGTTGGGCGGTGAGCACGATCTGATCGCGGCCAACGCCGTAGGGGCTTTGTTGCACAACGCCTGTCGCCTGTCGCTGCTGGTGCTCGCGCCGGCACTGGCAACTCTGCTGCTTCTGAATCTGTCGCTGAGCCTGCTAGCGTCGGCGACTTCGCCCGGAATTTCCTTGTCGATCGGGAACACAGTCCGCCCGCTGGTCGCTTTGATCGTTGTCGCCGCAAGCTTATCAGGCGTGAGCCAGATCATTGCGGATGTCGTGCCGTGCGGCCTGTCGATGCTGGCGACCGAGCCCTTGTCGTTGTCTGACGAAACCAGTCGTTGAGGTTCACGATGGCGTTCTTCGACGATTCACTCGACTCTCGTACGGAACGCCCGACGGCGCGGCGACGACGACAGACTCGCGAACAGGGCAGGGTGGCTCGCAGCGCGGACCTCGTCACGTCTGCTCGTATTGTTTCCGTCTGGGTCATGCTGGTCTGGTGGCTGGCGACTTTCGCGAATGCCGGTGGGCAAATGTTACGAGACACCTTCAACCGCGCGGGACGGGGCGTTTCGCTTTCGACAACTGTTGCCACACAACCGCAGGAATGGATGGAGCGGTTTGTGACTGTCGTCGGTCCACCACTTCTGATTGCGACGAGCGGCGTCTTAGCGGCACATTTCCTGCAAGTCGGATGGCTGTGGCATCCTCGCCACTGCTGGCCACAGTGGTCGCGCACTTCCGCCATCGAGGGAATACGCCGCTTGTCGTCTGCGGCATTTAGCCGATCGTTGGCGATACTTGCCAAGCTCTCACTGGTCGCCACGGTCGCGGCACTGGCGTTGACAAACGATTGGTTGTCCTGGACTGCCGCAACCGGCAGCGACCTCGCGCAACACCTGAGTTTGATCGCCACGCTCGCAAACCGCGTGACATCTCGCGTGGCACTGGCCTTGTTGGCGTGGGGCGCGGTGGACTACTTCTGGCAACGCCGTCGATTTGAACGCTCGCTGCAGATGACCAAGGAAGAAGTCCGCCAGGAAATGAAAGAGATCGAAGCCGACCCACACATTCGACAACGACGCGACTCCTCGGCGCGCCTTCGTCTCGATGAGAAGTCTGCTATGCCTGCTAGAACTACCGACGCGAAGTCCCATTGATTTCCGCGTCCCTTGAGATCACCACCGCCGGAACGGAGACTCACCGCGCTTGTAATTCACGAGCCGCCACGCCATAACACCATCGCTTGAGGAGGGTGGCCTTCGTTCTCGAATTGGTCCAATGACAACGATGATCGTCGCCCAAAGGTCTTCGGGCTGTAGCGCAGACTGGCTAGCGCGCTTGCTTGGGGTGCAAGAGGTCGTGGGTTCAAATCCCGCCAGCCCGACTTGATTTATGACGATTTCCAGCGATGATTGTCCCCAGAACTGTCCCCGAGTTCTGGAGAAGAATCGTGAGGAAACCGTACTACTTGCAGAGCCGCGACACGTGGATGGTCTGGCTCAACGGTCGCCAAGAGCGACTCGGGAAGGGAATTACCGAAGAAGAAGCTTACCAAAAGTATGAAGAGCTGCGGGAGTTCAAGGGGACTCTCCGGCCGACCAGTCTCGTGGTCACGCTCTTCGATTCCTTCCTCGAAGACCTGCACGTCAACAACGCGAAGACCACTTTCGAGTGGTACAAACACTTCCTGACGTCGTTCGCGAAGCGTCACAAGAAACTCCTGATTTCCGAACTCGCTCCGTTCCATGTCACCGAGTGGGCAAACAAGGAGTTCGGATCGGACTCTTCCTCGACCCGCCACGGGGCTATCCGTTCGATCCAACGTGCATTCAATTGGGCAGTCGAACAGAAGCTCATCGCTCAAAGCCCTATCTACCGGATCAAGAAACCGACTCCCGCTCGTCGGGAGAAGATCATAGCCCCGAAGCAGTTCGCGGACATCATCGAAAAGGAACTGTCGGAGTGCTGGCGGGACTTCCTCAACTTCATGAGGGAGACCGGATGCCGTGTACAAGAAATCCGAATTCTTGAGGCTTCCCACTTCGACGCTCCGAACCAACGCTTCATCCTTCAGGCGAACGAATCCAAAGGGAAGAAGCAGCCAAGGGTGATTTACATTTCGGAAACGGCGGTCGAAATCGCGGAACGGAGAATGAAGGAATACCCATCGGGTCCGATTTTCAGGAACGCTCGCGGGAAGCCTCTGACGCGGAATGCGATCCGCTGTCGATTTCGTCGATACGGGGAAGGTCTCTGTGCGACGCTCCTGCGACATACCTTCGTGACCGAAGGTCTGGTGAACGGCGTGGACTCTGTGAGCATGGCGGCCCTTTGCGGTCATGCCGATCCGAGTCAGGTTGCGAAGACGTATCAACACGTTGCTCAGAATCCGAAGTATATGAAGGAACTTCTGAAGAGAGTCCGGACATGAAAAAAGCCCGCATCACTGCGGGCTCCCTTTCACAGCCGGATGTGCTTGAGGCGGGGGCGGAAGGGTTGTGATTTTCGGTCCTCCCTCCGCTCCTGCCTCGTTTCTTCCAAGTATGCTGCGATCTGCTCCTCTGAGAATCGGATCGCTCCATCGAACCTGTGATGTGACAGGCGTCCCTCCTCAACGAGTTGGTACACCTTTGAAGACGACAGATTCAGCCTCTTGGCTACGTCTGAAACCTTCAGCATGTCACACCTTCTTTTCCGGCTCCGTCAGAACACGGAGCTTCACCGTGCGTTTCAAGTCCGGCCAGCAAAGCGAAATGTTCTGACCGTTCATTTCAACTTGAACGAGTTCCTTTTCTTTCTGACACCAGTTGCATTTTCCTTTGTCGATTGTCTTGACGATCTTCATTTTGATTTCCTTTCTGATTACAGGGCTGCTCCCTTCGGATAGTTTTTGATCGCGTCTGCGACCTTGTGACTCAGTTCTTTCTCCGTCCACTTCGGCTCACACCACTGGTTCCACCACAGCAGAAGACTCAGAGCGTCCTCGAAGGAAAGCCCGAAGCCGATCTCCGGCGGGTGAACCAAACGGCAAGCCAAACGAAACGTCTTTCGATGTCCTCCTTGTCCAGAGATTGCGCCTCCTGCTCTTTCGAGATACCTCTTCGCAGTCTCGAAGTGCTTACCAAAAAGAGGCATGACATCCTCTGGTTCCGTCTCCTCTTGCAGGAATTCAATCGGAAACAGTGGGAGTTCCTTTGCGTCCACGGGTCCGACAATCCACTGATAGACAAAGTCCTTCACCCGCGAATCGGGTGCGACCAAGTACCCTCCGTGGTGGCGAATATCTATCGGTGCTCCGTGAATGTGGACGCTGTTCGGAACCCTGACACCAAGAGGCAAGCTGTAGTAAGCGTGGTAGCCTCTTGAGGTCTTTGCGATCATCGGAGACTCCGGGAGCTTCGGGTACACTTCTCGAAACGCTACTTCGGAATCGAAGTCGAGTCCAAGAACGTTGGCTCCGGTCTCCCGTAGTTCTCCGGTGACGATCCCGACGTTCAATTCGGGAGTCGATTTCCTTAGCAGTTCAGCAAGAGTCGGTCTTTTGTCCTGCTGATCCTTCCAAGAATCGAGAGGCTTTTTCCCGCCCGCTTGAAGAAGGATCGGGTTGAATCCGAGCTTGTGAAGTTTCTCAAGCATGGTCTCACCCTAGCAGATCACCGGTGACCGCTTTTCTGGTGATCTCACCGGCCACCGGCCCGAGAACCGAAGTGACTGCGTAACCAGCCACCAGACCCACGGCTGTTCTTGCGGTTTGCTTCGCAACTTTGTCGACGAAGTCTTCTCTCTGGGCATTCCGAGCACGTTGGCACTTCTCGCATTGGCAGTTCTTGTCCATTTCAATTCTCCTAGTTCAAAAGGTTTTTGATGATGAGGAACACATTCACGATCTAAACAATGAAGAGACTTCGGTGGAGGCCGCACCGCTCGGCTTTACCCTATAAAACAGACTCCTTGAAAAGATGTTTCAGAACTGGTCCACCTCAACGGTGGTTCGACAGGGCGGCAAGAAGGAAGAGAATCACGAGCACTGCGAGACCCAGAAGCGTCTCCAAGCCACCAGAAGAAGTCGGAGTGTTCCGCACTGGGACATTCGCTTGACCTTTCTCCGCTTGCTTCATCACTTCAATTGTCACTTCGCGAATGATTTCTTTTCCCATACTTAGGTCTCCTTAATTGTGATGCGCTCGGTGATCTTGATTTCAGCCTCAGCACGTCCGAGAGATTCCGTGATGAGTGCCACCAGTTCTCCTAGTGGAGTGACGCAGTTGCCTGCTATTTGAGAGATTTGAGACTGCTGGGTTGCAGTCAGTTGGGTCTCAGTTTTCTGGAGAGCACCGCTCTCCTCGGTTTTCCTCATTAACTGATTTCCGTTTCGATTCACGATCTCCATTTTTAGTCCTCGTTTCAGCCAGAATTGATCAAGTCACCGTTACTGCGGCTGCTTCAGTAACGGTGACGACGGGAAACTTTTTTATTCCTCC
>CAZPUJ010000687.1:0-8103 GCA_964589725.1 uncultured Planctomycetaceae bacterium | reverse complement strand
ACAATGCCCACTCAGCAAGATTTTCAGACGTCGTCCCGAGAACTCGGTCGCGAGTTGCGTCAACTCCGATCCAACATGCCGAGCTTGGTAGAGCTGGCCGTATTCTTGATTCTGTTTGTGATCAGCTTGAGCCTGGCGATCTTCGTGGGGCAAACCGATGCAGGGCTTGGCATCACGATCGGTATGGTCGGCGTGGTGCTTTCGGGCCTCATCGCCGCGTCGATCAAAGTCGCCAACCAATGGGAACGAGCGATCGTGCTGCGACTCGGCGAGTTTCAGTCCATCCGTGGACCCGGACTGTTCATGATCGTTCCCATCATTGATCGGGTGCGGTTGGTCGATACCCGAGTGCTGGCAGTGGATATTCCGCGTCAGGAGGCGATCACCAGGGATAACGTGCCCGTGTCGATCAACGGCGCGCTGTTCTTCAAGGTGGACAACGTCGAACATGCGGTGTTGAAGATTCAGGACTACGTCTACGGTATCTCGCTCTTGGCCCAGACGGCGTTACGCGACGTGGTGGGCGGCATGGCGCTCGACGAGTTGCTGTCGGAGCGGGAGCGGATCGGCAAACTGGTCGAGCAGGCGGTGGAGAAGGAATCGCAGGACTGGGGACTGCACGTCATCGGGATTCGATTGATGGACATCGACATGCCGGAGGATCTGAAGCGGATCATGTCGCGGCAGGCCGGCGCAGAGCGGGAAAAGCGGGCGACCATCACGAAGGCGGAGGGCGACCGGCTGGCGGCCGAGAATCTCGCCGCTGCCGCGGCCACGATGCTGGTCAGCCCCGGTGCCATGCAGCTTCGCACACTGCAAACCATCGACGGCCTCGGCCCCACGGCCTCCAACACCGTGGTGCTCGCCGTACCGATCGAGATCATGGAAATGATCAAGCGGTTTAGCAAAACAGAAACCAGTGTATGACACGCCAGTCATCAGGGCGTCGCATTCGATCGCCGTCGCTCTGGTGACGGATTGGCGGTCAGCGCTCTGGTGACGGATTGGCGGTCAGCGGAATCCAACCAGATTTGAGCCAAGTCATCCTGCGCGTCCTGCAACCAGACCACGGTATGCCGACTCATTCCGCCACCAAGGATCGGAGATGCTGGAGGACTTCGTCAGTCAAATAGCGCGGCTGGTGGTTCGACGCCAAACGTTGCTTCACTTCCGCAAGATCTTTACGAGACCAAACAGGCTCGATGTACGCGACGATATCGCCGTTTGGGTCACACACCTACACGGGTTCCAAAGCCTGAGCCAGAAGTTCGGCCTGCTTGTCGTCCAAAATAATTTCCGTCATGTCAGACTCCTTACGATTCACAGCCTTTCTGACGGCCACGGCCCCTCCAAGGCTCTTTTTAATCACTCTTTGCCTGATGCGATAACCAGCAATTCGTCTTCCACGCCGTTTGCTAGTTCGGGGAGACCTGCAATCGGGCAGAGGTGCGTGGGATAGTCACGACGCGGAAGCAACCGGGTGGCTGAAGCGTCTCTTCCAAAAGTGGGCCTCAACTGCGTTGTCACTTCGTCAAGAAGTGCCACTCATTGTAACGGGGCTTTGGACCTCGCGAACCAAAATCGGATGTTTCCCGGTACGGCAGTTTCTGCCACATTGCCACGCGCGGTCAGGATGGCCGCTGAAGTTCTCGCGGGTTCTCATGGAGGAGGAAGGTCATGCGATGGACCAAGGTGCTCGCGTCGATGCAAGCGCGCGTCGCGCGACGGAAGTGTTTAAACCGCTGATCCCCATCGTGGAATCTTTGGGCCGGGCCTTTAGGTCTTTGTACCGAGGCGTTGCTTGCGTCGACGCTTAGCTGGTGTTTTCCCCTTTCTCGGCGATGCGAGAAAGCGCTGGAGCGACTGAAGGATTTCAGGCCCCTCGGCGCGAGTGCCCTTCCGCTCGGCGGCGGCCACGCGTTCTTCCAACCAGTGAATGGGGTCTTCTCCCGTGGCTTCCAACGCGCGCCGCAGCTCTTTTCGGATGCTGCTGAGTTTTTTGGAACCGATCATAAGAGTGTCTCCAATAGATTCCACAGATCCTGGAGCCGTCGTGTTGCTTCGTCGAGACTGACTCCGCGATCAAGCAACTCGAAAGTGGCCTTGGCCACCAACGTATCACGATCCGCCTCGACGGGACAGATCATGGCTCCCAGTAGGGATGCCAGAATCTCCTCGCTTGTGGCGGAGATTCGTCGTTTGACGCGTTTGGCGATGCGCGGGTGGCGAACCAACATTTGATGGCCCCGCTCGTGAGCGACGATCGCATCCAGAGAAAAATCTTCCGGGTCCGCGTCGCGTTCGAATGCCTCAGCATAAACGGTGAGTAGATCCTCGGCAGACGTACTTCCCTGGCCGTATTGCGCGCCGCCAGTCCGACCGTAAACGTGACGATATTCGACACGTCCCACGAACCCAAAGTCCCTCGCTAGTCGAGCAACATGCTTGCGCCGAGCAAGGCTTTCCTCCGGAGTGACAGGGCGAGGCACGCTCATTTTCGACTGTCCCGGTGCTCACGGTGGCTGTGACCGAATCAAAGAACCTGTTCCGGCTGGCTGCACTCCCACTTCGGACCAGTGTAGCGGCATTGATCAAAAAATGGTTTCTGACTCCCGCCTCCAGCTTCGCGGAAACCTTGAACCGGGTGGCGGACAAACACCGCGCACGTCGGTGCGTTGTTTCTTGTCCGCGCGGCCACGCTTGCGGGAATGGGGCTGTGATGGTTCCGCAAAAATGCCAATCAGTTGAGCAGTGTTTTCGAGACCGCTCGCGGACTGAAATGTGATGTTTCCCGGTTCGGCAGTTTCTGCCACATTACTGCGGGCGGTCAGGATAGCCGCTGAAGTTCGCGTGAGTGCTCATGGAGGGGGGAAACCATGCGATGGACCAAGGTGTTCGCGTTGATCCAAGCGCGTGTCGGGCGGCGGAAGTGGCTGAGCCGCTGGTCCGCACGTCACCGAGCGTCGTGGCGGCGGGTGGCCCGGTCGCTCAAGCCATGATCGCCTTTCGCACCTTTCTCGGCGAAAACGACCTGCTTGCCTCTCTGGCCCACATGGCCCCAAGCCTCGTCGAACTCCGCCGCGTGCTCCAGCCCACGAGCTCCCTCGACCGGTGCCGGCGATTTCGAGCGAAAGCTTATTAGCTCGCTTCCGCGGGCGGATCGAGCAGACGCGTCACACTTGCGGCGGCGAAGACGACATGACCGCCGTCTGGCAATCGGGCCACGTACAAATCATCCTCGCGGCGAATGGCCTCCGGATGGACGACCGAGATATCGCGTCCGCTTTCGAGTTCGATCAAAAAGCGACGAAACGGGCGACGTTGATTGAATCCGCGCAAGGCCCGCTCCAATTGCTGCGTTGTCATGACACCGCCTCGGCGGTCAGCGGTCGAAGCGCGCGCACATGTTTGAATTCGAAATCGACCAAGCCACCATCCGGGCCGAAAAACACGGCTCCCCCGCCGTTTATCGCCAACCTCGGATGCGGGATTTCGATCATCTTCCCGTCGGTCATTTCGACCATGAACGGCACGAACGGTTCGCGGTGAATGAGATCAATCACTTCTACTTCAATTTGTTCCGGGGTCATGGTCATGGAAAGTCACCTTTTCAAGACTTGGGAAGCTGAACCCTTCCCATTTGTCGCCAGGCATCCTACGGAATCGGGGAGTCTTCCAACCAGCCTAGCGCGCCGAAGACGTGGTCGATGTCGGCCGCTGCGGTGTCACTCGAACACCGGTGACTGCCGTCCGCTGGCGACCTTGATCCGAGCTTCGGCGTCGGAGGCATAGTCGCGGCGAGCATCGGGATTTTCGCCGACGCCAGGAGTCTGGCCATTCAAAATGATGGCAAGTTCATCGTCGCTCGACCGCTTTTTTCCCAGCCAGGTTGATATTGATGTCGATCCCGTGGCAACTCTCTTTTACGATCAGAATGTGCTACCAAGGCCGCGCCGATCGGTGAGGGGAAAACCTCTTTTGCCAAGGTGCTGTCACGATGCCCCGTTCAAGGCTTCTGGATTCGCCGGCGAATGTGGCGTTGAGTGAACATAGCGTCGTCGCCAATTCTGAACTGGACGTTGGTTCCGACGTCGCGATTCCGAATCCGCTGGATGTCGAACGCTACCTCTCGGATCACTCAACGCTGCGTTCTCTCGTGCCACGGATTTGCGAGCGTGTGCGGGCCGAGTTCGGAAATGCTGCGGAACTTTCCCTGGAACTCTATCGCGATCCGGAGATTGATGACCGGTATCTTTCGCTGGATATCAGGCAGGATCGTTACGAGTCCGACATTATCGCGCGACTGGACCGACTCAGTGAAGAGTTTGCCACCGAGTTGGCACAGTGCTCCGGCGATATCCTCTTGACCACCGACTTCCGCCCGCGGCGGTCGCAACATGCCGTTTGATTGGAAACAGTACCTCGAAGAAGCCAAGATACTGCTTGTCGCCAGATTCACGTTTTGGGAGTGCTTGCTGCAACTCACGTTCTTGATGGAAGGCCGCGTAATACGCTCGCCCGACCGCGCAGCGCCATTCCGACTCATCAGATGTCGGAGCGTTGAGTTTTGTCCGGGTTTCCACGTTCGTGGTTCATGTCATGTTCGGCAGTCGCGAGAGGATGGCATTCAAGACGTGTCGCGGCACCATTCCGCCGACGCGTGCGATTTGGTGCGCCGCCAAGGAGACGAGCCAATCACAGCGGGCGATGCACTCTGATCTCAGTTTCGTCCGAGGATGTCCGTCTCGGTGCCACGGCAATCGAACGCAGGATTGGTCGTCGAACGATTCGACGCTGGTGGTCACGGCAACCGCGATAAAGCAATCGGCCTCTGGTGAAACCAGAACGACCAACGGACGAACCTTTGGGTTCTTCCCGCGAGGGTCAGGGACCGAAGCCCAGACAATGCTTCCGGCTTGCAGTTCCATCTCCACATCCTGTTACGGAGCAGACATCTCCGATTCGTCAAACCAAGTCGCGGGTGGCGGGTGGCGTTCGGCCAGCGACTTCAGTTCGGTGGCGGTGAGCGATTGGAATCGTTGAAGGCGTCTATTCGCGTCTGGCGAAAGCGGGCCGGTCCACGCGGACGACCGAGCTTGTTCGGCCACGGAACGAAATTCTGTTGCTTCTTCAACGTGGAATCCAGCGTCCTCAAACCTTTGAACTTTGGCCCTCAGTCGATCACAGGGAAGCAGCCACAAGGCATACAGTTGGCCGAAGGCGGTCTCTTCCGCGTCATCGAACGGAACTTGCCCGGCATCGACGCTGGCGAGCCAAGCGGATTCCGCACCGGCGATCTGGTGATAGACGGACAGCCCAAAGGCCAGAGTGTCCTGCAAGTCGAGGCAAGCCATCGCCTCCGCGTGCGCGTCCTGCCACTGCTCGACTTCATCCAGGAACAGTTCGATCCGTCGGGAGAGTTTTTCGGACAGGCTCATGGGGTGACTCGTAAGGGTCGTCGAAGGACAATTGAGTCTTGACTCAGCACCAGTCTAACACACGGGGCGGGACCGTTTACAATTCCACGCCCATCGGGTCAAGGCGTTTGTCGCCGCGACGCGATGTGTCACTCGTCCTGAAGTCACGGCCTTCAATGGGATGCGCAAGATCGACTCCGCGACGCATCTCCTCAAATTCCGCGATCGTGACTCGAACTGCAAGTCGGCCAGGCGTCATTCGCACGCCCCGACGTTGTCTCTTGCCAGACCGGCCACGCTCGCGTGAATGCGGCGGTGATGGTCCGGCAAAAATGTCGCTCATTGCAGCGGGGCTTCCTTGGACCGCACACCGACCGAAATTTGAGGTTTCCCAGTTCGTGAGGTTCCGCGACTTTGCCGTCGCCGTGAGGATTGCCGCTGAAGTTCGCGTGCGTGCTCATGGAGGAGGAACGCCATGCGAGGGACCAAGGTGTTCGCGTTGATCCAAGCGCGTGTGGCGCGGCGGAAGTGTCTGAGCCGCTGGTCCGCACGGCACCGAGCGTCGTGGTCCGTCTCTGGCGGATCGGCCGCTGCAGAGTTGCTCGAAACCCGCTGTCTGCTCTCCGCTGGCGACCTTGATCCGAGCTTCGGAGCAGGCGGTACGGTCACGACGGCGTTCTTTGCGAACTCTCATTGGCGGGGCCGTCCCAAAATGAAGACCCAAAAGTAAGAAGCTCGGCGGTGGTGGGGAGTCACTCATGCAACTTTGGACGCATCATCCCGAAGCATTCAAGGTCAATGCTGACGATCTGCGGATTGATCACACTCGGGGTATGGTGATGACCGTGCGTGATTAGCGTCACTGTTTGAGGATGCATTTGTTGTCGGTTTCAGCTGACACCCTGTTTGCCACCGGCTTCAGCCGGTGGTTTACGAATTCGACGATCGTTTCAGCCGGCTTTAGCCGGGCTTCTCGATGTCGCGTTTCACGGAATGTCTGAAGACGCGCCGAGAAGCCCGGCTAAAGCCGGCTCGGATAACTTCGTTGGTTCCGTCACCACCAGCTAAAGCTGGTGGCAAAAGGGGAGTCGGCTGAAGCCGACAAATCATCAACACTAATCACGCACGGTCATTTAGAACACGGAAAGCAAGTGAGCGAGATCAAGGAATGTCTTGCCTGTGAGTGTCTGAAGACAGCTTTACGGTGTTCGACCTGCAAGGGGGAGAGAAAGACGCGAGCGTGTCCTGATTCTCGAGCGTTTGTTGCTGCTGATGGTTCAAATTGAAGGGACGGACATAAGAAGAATGACATCGTGGTTTGGGTCGGTGTGGCGACGGTTCGGCAGCGTGACCGTGGCGAAGACTCGGCGACACAGGAGCGGGGGGTGGACGGGTCGCTCATGCCATTATCGGCTTTCGCACCTTTCTCGCCGAGAACGGCATGCTCGTGTATCTGGCCAACATGGCCCCGCGCCTCGTCAAACTCCGCCGCGTGCTCAAGCCCACCGTCTCCCTTTACCGGGACTGCATTTAGTTTGGAGGATCGCAATGTTGCAAGCCAAACCATCGCTGACTCAAAGCGACCTCCGAGTCGGTGCTTGCATCTACTGCAAGAAAACTCGTGATTTGAGCGACGAACATGTGGTTCCTTATGGTCTCGGCGGCGGCATCGTCTTGAAAGATGCCAGTTGTCAATCCTGCGCCAAGATCACAAGGAAATTTGAAGGGCGTGTTCTTCGCGGTTTCATGCACCGAGTTCGTACGGTTGCTAGTTTCCCCACCCGACATCCGAAAGAACGTCCGACGAGTGTCCCTATCACAATCTTTGGGCGGGAGGGAAAGAAAACTGTGAGCATTCCGGTCGCGGATGCCCTCGCTTTCGTGCATCTCCCTGTCTTCAAACGCGCGGCTTTTCTTGAGCCGCGTTCCTACAACTCGGGTATCGACGTAGTGAGACTCGAAACCATTGGGTTCGGGCAGCCTCCGGATCAACTTGCGAAGGCACTCGGTGCCAATCGACTGCAAGACTCCAACACGATTGATGCAGTGAGCTTCGCCCGCATGATCGGAAAGATCGGCTACGGGTTAGCAGTCGCCTTTCATGGGCTGAGCGCGCTTGAAGAAGTTTTCGTATTGCCAGCGATCCTCGGCGAGCGAGAGGACATTGGTATGTGGGTTGGTTCCTGCGATTTTGTCCCTGAGGCTGAACATCAAGGAGCTACGCACGCTCTAGCAACAAAAACGTCGCCAGTCGTTTTCGGTGGCCCAAATACAGAGTGCCTGATTGTCAGCATGGTCAAGCTTTTTGCAAACGTACATCCAACATGCTACGAGGTTGTTGTTGGCCGTAGTCCTCTTCATATCTGAAAACCGTCCAGCGGGCGCGTGGGTGCGGCTGCGTCTGCGAAGCCTGGCCCGTGGCTTTGTAGACTCTGCCGCAGTGACCGGAGGCCGCTGGATCGGCATCGACATCACGCACTTGGCCATCACTCTGATCAAGAAGCGGCTGCGGGACTCGTTCGGCGAAGCGCTCGACCGGTCGTATGCGGGCCTGTTGAATTAATCCGCCGCCGAGTTCACCTCGGCGGTTCACGCGTTTCTGCACTACGTTTTTCCCGAGGAATTCGAGTAGTGCAGAAACGCTTGAACCCCTGAGGCAAGCTCAGGGGCGACTAAATCAACAGGC
>CAZPUJ010000686.1:0-5587 GCA_964589725.1 uncultured Planctomycetaceae bacterium | reverse complement strand
CTACACGGCGCAGGCGATGGACCTCGTCACATCGGGTCACGCCGCAAAGGCGTTTGATCTGAGCCAAGAGAAAGATTCTCTGCGAGACTCCTACGGCCGCGATTCGATCGGCGAGAAGGCGTTGCTCGCGCGACGACTCGTCGAGGCGGGTGTGACCTTCGTGTTGGTCAGCGCACGCTGGGGTTACTTCGACAATCACGGGGACAACGTTCCGCCGTGGGGCGGCATCGAAAAGGGACTCGGCCCAATCCTACCGAGCGTGGATCGCACGGTTTATCACCTTGTCACCGACCTTGAGCAGCGCGGACTGCTCGACAAGACGCTGGTGTTGATGATGGGTGAATTCGGCCGCGGCCCAATCATGACCAAGGATGCCGGTCGCGATCACTGGCTCAATTGCATGAGCATGATCCTCGCCGGCGGTGGCCTGCGACACGGCCAAGTCATCGGCAGCACCGACTCGCGCGGCTATGACGTCAAAGAGCGCCCGGTGCGTCCACAAGACCTCGCCGCGACGGTGTTCAAGTACCTCGGCATCAATCTTTCGTCCCACTGGGTCAACCCGCAAGGCCGCCCCATTCCGATCGTCACCGAAGGCGGACAGCCGATCGCGGAGCTGTGAGCCGTCGCCGGACAGGGATGTCGGCATTCGCTCACGGAGGAAGCCTGCCATGAACGAACAGGATTCGCTGAGACTGACGATGTTCGCCAGTGGGTTGTTGTCGTTGATGGCCTGGGAAGCGTTGGCTCCGCATCATGCCCCGATTACTAGCCGACGCTCGCGCTGGACCGCCAACCTATTGCTGACGGCGTTCAACTCGGTAGTCTCGCTAGGGATTTGCGCGGTCTGTTTGTTCGCGACGACGGCGACCCTGGTGACGTCACGCTTAGTTTGGTTCGATGGTTTGTCGACCTGGCCTTGGCTGAGAATCGTGATCGAGGTCGTCGTCTTGGATGGCGTGATCTACTGGCAACATCGAGTGTTTCACGCGGTGCCTTGGCTGTGGCGATTCCACAGCGTGCATCACACCGATGTGGACCTGGATGTGACGACGGCGTCCCGCTTTCACGTGGGCGAGATTCTGCTCTCGGCCATCGTGAAATTGGTCTGTGCACTGTCGCTGGGGATTTCCGCCGCGGGGCTGATGACTTTTGAGGTCGTGCTGTTGCTGGCGGCCCAGTTTCAACACGCGAACATTCGCCTTCCGGCACGGATCGAACGAGCACTGTGGCTGTTCGTGGTGCCTCCCTCGATGCACCGCATCCACCATTGCCCGCAGCGTCGGCACCAGGACTCCAACTACGCCACGTTGTTGCCCCTCTGGGATCGGCTCTTCGGAACTTTGTCGCACCCCGCCGGCCATGATCCTAGCTTCGGCATCGATTCGCCCTTGGCTGCGAAACCTTTGGGGCTTTGGAAGCTGTTGTCTTGGCCGTTTATTCGTACTGCGAGCCGAGCATGACCGCGACCTATTCTTGCGGCCGTTGGCAAGATCTCAGAGCCAGGCTGGCTCAAACCCTTTGCGGTATGGCTTTGTCAACAGCGCATTGGCCTTGGAATTGTTGTCTATCTTCAGGTCAGCCGCGTTCCAGGTCAGCGATTCACCGGGAGATCGAATGGCGATCGTGCCTAACAAAACTGTCTCGGTGAGCGGAACGGCGTAGTCGAAGTGCGACGTCGTGTGCCCTTCGCCGCGACAAGCATCCGCCCAACTGACGTAGTGATCGCGCGATGGCTCCATCTGGATCTTGAAGTCGGCGAATTTGTCTTCCGGGAAGAGTTTCGGCGCAGCGACGTGTGGAATGACCAGTGAGCCTTTCTCACCGATAAGCACGGAGCCGGACCCGGGAAGTTTGAAACTCTCAGGAAGTCCGGAGGCTTCGGTCGTGGGCAGGTGACCTTCACCGTCGTACCACGTGACCCTGATCGAGTTGCCGGAGGTCAAAGCTGTACCGGGGAACTCGTACGAGACCTTGGACTGCTTGTACCAGACTTCGCGATTCATCGCCGACGCCTCAGCCTTGATGCCGGTCGGCGCGGTCAGTTTTAACGCCATGAAGACCGGGTCGAGAATGTGGCAGCCGAAGTCGCCGAGTTGGCCGTTCGAGTAATCCTGCCACGCTCGCCAATTGAATGAGTGATAGATGCTGTTTTTAAACGGTCGAGTCGGAGCGACGCCGAGCCATTCGTCCCAATGCAACGTTGCCGGAATCGGGTCCATGTCGGCGGGACGGTCGTCGGTCAAAATCCAGCCCATCTTGCCACTCTGCCACGCATGAACCTCCTTCACTTTGCCGATGACGCCGTCGTGAACCAGCTTGACCGCCGTGCGGTAGAACTCATGTGATTGAATCTGATTGCCCATTTGCGTGACGAGGTTGTACCTCTTCGCCGCCAGCCGCATTTGCCGCGCTTCATGCACGGTATGCGTCAGCGGCTTCTGACAATGGACGTGCTTTCCAAGTTGCATTGCCGGCAGAGCGATCGGGGCGTGCATGTGATCCGGCGTCGAAACGATCACGGCGTCAAACGTCTTCTCATTCGCGTCGTCGAGCAGCTTGCGATAGTCGAAGTATCGCTTCGCCGAAGGAAACTTCTCAACCGCTCGTCCCAGGTGACTCGGCGTCTCGTCGACGTCGCACAGCGCGACCACGTTGATGTGCGGACTCTTTGCCACTTCCACCAAGTCCGACCAGCCTTTGCCTCCTGTCCCAATGGACGCAACGTTGAGCTTTTCGTTCGCACCAAGTACGCGATGCCAACTGGCGGCCGTGAACGACGACGCCACAGCGGCGATCAACGACTGCCGTGCAAATTCACGACGGGAGAGTTGGTTCGTCATGCGAGTTCCCTTTGCGATTCGAGTCTGCGGAGAGTGGTGTCTTGTCCCGCCAACGAGACAATGCCAATGAGCGAACAGGATTCTATCCGTTGGCCCCCACGCAACGGCAAGCGGACCGTTGTCGGCCGACAAACAACGAGATCGTTAACGCCAGAAGGGGTTGTTTGTCAGCACGGATGATGGCGGCGAGAGCCGACGACATTGCGGCTTTGCCGCGCTATTCCTTGGTCGTCCGCGTTCGGGCCGATATTCTAATGACCGCCGAGTTTGCTCTGATCAGTCGGATCGGAGTAGGGTGAATACTTCCAGCATCGGTGGAGCATCGCGCCATGTTCACGTCGTTCGAGCGACACGCTGGCTTGCTGCGGCAACGCCGGAAGTGGCTGCGGTGCGGCGGTGGTTTGGCGGTCGCGGCGATGGGCTGGCCGTCCGCGTTGTGGGGGCGGACGACTCCGCAACATCGGCCCACAAGAGGATCGGAGAGAAAAGCTCAGTCGTGCATCTTGATCTATTTGCTCGGCGGGCCGCCGCATCTAGACATGTTCGATCTCAAGCCGGATGCGGCCAAGGAAGTGCGCGGGCCATTCTCGCCGATCGCGACGAACGTACCCGGCATGCAAATCTGCGAACTGCTGCCGCAGTTGGCTCGGATCACGGACAAGTACGCCTTGATCCGCTCGGTCAGCCATCCGAACAGCAATCACACGCCGATGATTTACTACACACTGACCGGGCGGCCGACGGCTCAGCCACTAGTCGACAATGACATCCGCCCGCCGCAGCGCAGCGACTTTCCGCATCTCGGTTCGGTCCTCGCCAAATTCAAACCGGCGGCGACCTCGTTGCCCGGATACATCGCTCTGCCAGAACTTGCCATTCGCAGCAGCACGAAGGGCGAGTTCAAGCGGGCACGCAGTCCATTGCGCGGTGGTGGCGCGGGATTCCTGGGACCAAAGTTCGATCCATTGTCCGTGAACGGCGAACCGGGCACGCGCGAAGCGATTCCAGCGTTGGCGTTGCCCGGCGGCGTTTCCGCTGACCGCTTGGAGTCTCGCGCGGCGTTGCTGTCAGTACTCGATCATCCCGTGCGGTCCTCGGCTGCGCGCGCCATGCACGACCTGCAACATCAAGCGGTCTTGCTGACCGGAGCTGCCAATCGCGGCACGCTCCCAGCGTTTTCGCTCGACGACGAGCCGGACGAGTTGCGCGACCGTTACGGACGCCACCGCTTCGGCCAGACCATGCTGCTGGCTCGACGACTTGCCGAAGCTGGTGTTCCGATGGTCTCGATTCATTTCAATGAGATGACTGTCTGCGATGGCTGGGACACGCACAGCAATAACTTCGATGCGCTCAAGAGCGAACTCCTGCCGATGGTCGATCAATCGCTGTCCGCATTGCTGGATGACCTCGATCAACGAGGCCGCTTGGACGAGACATTGGTCGTCTGCCTCGGCGAGTTCGGACGTACTCCCAAGATCAACGGGAACTCTGGCCGCGATCACTGGGGCGACTGCGGCTCGGCCTTGCTGGCGGGCGGCGGTATTCGTGGCGGACAAGTCCTGGGTGCGTCCGACTCCATCGGCGCTTACCCCGTTTCTGATAAAGTGGATCCCGTCGACATTCACGCGACGCTGTACCACTGTCTCGGCTTGGAGCCGGACTGGAAAATCCAGGACGAACTGCAACGCCCTTGGGACATCTCCACCGGCCAGGTGCTCACGCGTTTGATGTAATCACCCAATGGGGCTTGTTCGAATGATCACTCGGAGTAACCGTCATGCTGACCATTCGACGAAACTTTCTGAAGAGCGCAGCCGCCGCGGCTGCCGCAACCTCGCTGCCTCGGTGGTATGTGAATGAGTTGTCCGAGCCGATCGTTCGCGCAGCGGAAGATCAACCGGCAATCGCATTGATCGGCTGCGGCGGCATGGGACGCGGTGATGCCAAAAACGCCTCGCGGTTCGGTCGAATTGTCGCAGTGTGTGACGTCGATGACAATCAAATCGCCGAAGCGAAAAAACAGTGGCCGGACGCTGAGCCGTACAAAGATTTTCGCCGCGTGATGGATCGCCAAGACATCCAGGTTGTCGTTTGCGGCACCGTGGATCATTGGCATACGCTGGTCTCGCTGGCGGCTCTGCGGTCCAAGAAGGATGTGTACTGCGAGAAGCCGTTGACGCTGACTATCGAGGAAGGCCAGCACTTGGTCAAAGCCGTCCGCGAAACTGGCCAACTCTTGCAGACTGGCAGTCAGCAACGCAGCGACAAGAATTTTCGCTTGGCCTGTGAACTCGTTCGCAACGGCAGAATCGGCAAGCTGAAGCATGCTTCGGTCTGGCTGCCGAGCGGTCGCCGCGAAGGACCGTTCAAAATCTCAACGCCACCAGTCGGTTTTGATTGGAACTTCTGGCTGGGTCCGACACCGGAAGTCGATTACGTCCCCGAGCGAACTCATGTCACGTTCCGCTATTGGTGGGAGTATTCCGGCGGCACCATGACCGACTGGGGCGCTCACCACAACGACATCGCGCTGTGGGGGATTGGAGCGGAGCGCGACGGCCCGATTTTTGTCGAGGCCAAGCCGAAAGTCGAAATGATCTCTGGCGGCTTCACTGCTTTCAGTGAGTACGCCGTCGAATACACCTACGCCAATGGCGTCACGCACTCGTGTCACAGCACGCCCGCCAACGCTTGGAACGGCGCGGTCCTAGATCCGAAGGGCCAGCAACATGGCGTGAAGT
>CAZPUJ010000685.1:0-7826 GCA_964589725.1 uncultured Planctomycetaceae bacterium | reverse complement strand
GATGCGCTGCTCGATCTCGCGGACTGAGTCGAGGTACTCGTCCAGCTTGCGTTGATCTGCCGTGCTGACGTTCTTCCGGAAACTAGTCGCATCAGCAAGCACTGCGTCGAGCACGCTCTTGTCGCCGCGCTGCACTTCGTCTTTGAAAAGGCGGTCGAACGCCAGCGACGGGTACAACTCCAGCGGCGTCGGCGTGGTCGGCGAAGTCCACGAGATGTGTGAACTGTAGAGCATCGAGTAGTTCTTGTGGACGGATGGATTCGACTTCTCGCAGCCCAGCACAAGGCTCGGCACTTTCGTCGATCGGCCGTGCCTTTGGGCAACCAATTGGTCGATGCTGGTGCCGGAACGAATCTCGCCACCCGCCGCAAGCGGCGCTCCGGACAGTAGATTCCCGGTCTGCGAACTGTGAATGTTCCCTTTCAATGCCTCGGCATTAAACAGCCCGCGGATGAAGAGCAACTTCTCACGGAAGTCGGTCAGCGGCGCGAGCACCTTACCGAGTTCCATCTGTTTCCCTTCGCCCTTGGCCCACCACTCCCGACTGTGAAAGCCGTTGCCGGAAAACAACACCGCCAGCCGCACGGGAGCCTGACTGCCGGGCTGCGATGCCTTTGTGGCCACATCGCCCCAGACGCTGAGCGACTCCATCCACGGCAACGCCATCGTGACCCCGATGCCACGCAGAAATGTTCGACGAGAATAGTGATGGCTTCCCAAAATTCTGCTGTTCATGGCCATGCTCCTGGCGCATAACGAGGAATCGTGACGTCATTCTTCGGACGGATACTGGCCGCCCCGAATCTCTCGGAACTGTCGACTGCCTATGATTGTTTCAACCACAACGGAAAAACGGTAGTCGTTCTTGGCGAGTTGTTGCTGCATCTGGGTCAGTAGCGGTTCGTCGGAGAGTTGAATGCCTCGGCCGAGCGAATAGCCCAGGAGCTTGCGGCAGAACTGGCGAAGCACTGCGTCCCGGCGGTTCTTCAACAGGTAGTCGCGCAGGCCGGGGAGACCGTTGATCTCGGTGCCGTCGGGGAGTTTTGTGTGTGCGTCGATCGGCCGGGCGGCGAGGTCTTTGTCGCGGCGGCGGCCGATGGCGTCGAAGCCTTCGAGCGCGAAGCCGAAGGGGTCGATCTTTTGATGGCACGCTGAGCATCGCGCGTCGCTGGTGTGCTTCTCGGTGAGTTGCCGCACCGTCAGGCTTTCCGTTGCGGTTTCATCTTCGGGGAGTCGCGGGACGTCTTTGGGTGGCTTGGGCAGCTTCTCGCCGAGCAGCACTTCGCTCACCCAGTTACCTCGCAAGATCGGGCTGGTGCGCGAGGCTCCCGACTGCTTCGCAAGCGTCGTCGAGAGCCCCAAGATGCCACCCCGACCGTGTTGCTGGATGCCGTCCACGCGCCGCCATCGTAGGTCAGCCTTTCCAGGCTGACTCGGGTCACCGTCCGACTCGGGCTGGGAAGCCTGGCCTACAGGGATGCCATAGAACTTCGCCAGTCGCTCACTGACGAACGTGTGATCTGCGTCAAGGAGGCTTAGCACTGAACCGTCGCGTTGGAACAAATCGGTGAAGAAGAGGATCGATTCCTCGTACATATCGCCACGCAGTTCGGCGAAGTCGGGGAAATGCTTCTCACTCTTTTCGTCGAGCGAATCAAAGTCATAGATGTGCAGCCACTGGCAGGCGAACTCGGTCGCCAGCCGCCGCACGCGAGCGTCAGTCAACAGGCGCCGAGCATGTTTCGTCAGCACTTCGGGCTGATGCAGCGTTCCGGAAGCGGCCGCAGTGTGGAGTTCGCCATCCGGTTGCGACGACCAAAGGAAATAGCTCAGGCGGCTGGCGAGTTCCCAATCAGAGACTCCAGCCGCAGCGGTTCCGGCAGGTGCGTGTTCGAGCCGATACAAGAAAGCCGGCGCGATGAAAACTCGGGCGAGCGTGAATCGAAACGCCTCGTCGTGCGGTAACTCTTGTTCGCGCAGTTTGCGGTAGAGGCCACGCAGCTCATTGGCTTCCGTGTCGGTCAACGGACGACGGTAGGCTCGAGCGGCGAACTCGATCAGGGCCTCCACCTGTTTCGGCTGGGCAGCGACCAGCGCCTGTCGGAACGCGGCAGCTCGATCGTTGATCGGTTTGCGCATCGGCTCGAAGACCTTCGGGTCGGCGTCCTGTGAGGCATACTCCAGGATTTGCAGAAATGCGTCGACTAGCGTTAGGGCATCGTGGCTGACGAAGTGCAGTTCGTCCCACAGCAGGTTGAGCCGTGTGACCTGCTCGTCGTCGAGCATCAGCCGCTGCAAGTGGTCGTCCTCGCGGTGCAGCAGCGTCAGAGTGACGACTTCATCGACGGGGACAATCTTCGTATAGCACACCGCAAGCGGGAAAACGGAGCGGAATTTCTCGAGTGACGACTCGATGTGGCGCCGCGCGGCGCTGCCGTCATTCACCAAGATGGGCGTGGCGTGGAAAATCCGGCGGTTGTCCGACGTCCATGCGCCATTGGCGTTAGTCTCCGTCACGGTGCTCGGCACCAGGCCGGCATCGCGTTGGGGTTTGGTTGTCAGCACCTGCAGTTGCACGCTCCCTTCCGCGCCGGTTTCAGCGTGAAGCACTCCGACCGTGACCAATTCAGCTCCTGCGGCGAGGTCCGCTGGCAGGCGCACTTCAATCACCGACGGCGCCTGCACACAGAGGCTCGGCGCATCGATCGCCGAGCCGTTGGGATGCTTGCCAAATAACTCGGGATCAAGACCGATGTGGCTCCGTCGCTCTGCGGCGGAGCTCGCGACGTCACGGAGTGCTGCGGAGACATGGGGCCACGCTCGCATAAACAACGGACCGCCGAGCGACGCCAACTGCCGATAGAGCGTAACGTCCGGATGCTTCTCGTCGGCATCAGCAGGCGGACCGCTGATGAGCAGCTTTTGAATGGCCACGGCCAGTTCCTGTTTCTCGACCGGCTTCTCGGACGCTTGCCAGCGGGCCAGCAACGAGCCCGCCGGGATGACCGCGCCGGTTTCGTTCCCCGTCACGGGTTCGGTGTAGAAGTGCCACACGCCGTCGTTGCCGAAGCGATCCGCGTGCGGGTTGCCGGCGAGCACATCGTGGGACACATCGCGAGTCAAACTCCATTCGCGTGCGTTCTCGCCAGTGTTCTTGAGGACGAATTCCAGGTCCGTGAGGTCACACGAGTGATTGCCGTCGCGCGGACCGACCAGCAGCGACACGAAGTCGCCCGGTTGGACTGCGAGCTTCTCGATTGGCCCAATGGCCGCGGCGTTGCTGCCTTGAGCGACCCCGGTCGCGAGCCGTTGCCGAGTCGCTCCGCGTCGCACTTCGAGCGACCAGGTCACACCATTGCCGCATTCCGGATGCGCGTGCGTGACCTTGCCTTCAATCTGCAATGTGCCCACGATGGGACTTCGCCAGCCAACCGCTGCGAACAATGTCGGCGACGGATGCACCGTGACACCGTGTGGCTTCATGTTTCCGGGAATGCGGACGTGTTGGTCGGAAGAGCTGGCCAACAGCAGCGGAGTCGCGTGTGATCCCCAGCCTTTGACGAAATCGTAGTTGGCCGCACTTGTTAGCTTGTCGGTGAAGTGATCCAGCTTCAGCGTGGCGCTCGAACCGATGCCGAGGTAATCCAGCCACGCGGTCAGCGCATCGACATCGACCTCATGCTTCTTCGCGAGCACCGTGACATCCACGTTCTCGGTCATGCGAGCGACCTCAGCCGCCGCGTTGAGCGCCTTGGCGGTTGCTGCAAAGGTTCGATCACGTCGCGCCGACATCTCGCGCGCGAAGTCGCGAACGTCGCGCAGCAACAAGTCCGGTCGCCCCGGCGCAACCAGCCGCGGCTGTTGCCAAACGACGAAATCACTCGCGTTTCCATCCCCCGCATCGCTGGCCACGAGATAGAGCGAAACGAAATCTGGCGAACGAGGGCCGTCAGGCCCCTGGTTGTTTCCCGCGCCGAGACGCAGCTTGCTTCCGCCGCTGCTAGAGCCTGCCGTCCCACCAGGGGCCTGACGGCCCCCGTTCGCCGGGCCGGGCAATTTCAGCCGCACCTCCTGGCGTGCAGCGAGCGGCGTCACCGGCTCTTGCCAGGCCTTCGGGCCGCCGACTTTTCCGATGTGCCCGACGCTAGTGAATCGCCACAGCGCTTGCTGCCACCGGCTGATTTCGGCCGCCAGGGGAACCGCGCCATCGGTCTTGGCCGTGCGCCACTGCGTACGCACCGCGTCGAGCAACAGCGACGGTTCCCGATCATTCAGCATCGTCCAAAGAATGCCGAGATACTTCGCATTCAGCCCGCGCGCCTTCGCCACGGTGGCAACGTCAAGCGGCTCGTAGTTGAACTCACCAGAGTTCAGCCGCTTTCCATCATCATCATCCTTGCCCAACATCGGGCGGCTTCGGCTACGTCGTTCCTCCAAGGTGGCCGCCAGATACTTCTCGATCGGCAATCGCCCGCCGATGTTGGTGTCGAAAACGATGCCCTGCAGGTTGACCTGCGTGCCACCGCCCACGTCGGTGAACTCATGGTAGAACTCCCGAATCCGCGCGAGGTTGTCATTAGTCCAATCGCTGCGAGTTGTCGACGGCGAGAACCGAAACCCATCCGGCAGCAGCACCGCATGCCGAGCGATCTCTTTGCCCGCGTCGAGATACTTGGTCAGCAATGCTGGCGACATCACGAGCGCGTTGCCCGTGTTGGTGAACCCTTCCCCCGCCGCGCTGTCGGCCGGGAACTCTTTCGCCGGATCGAGCACCACTTCCGTCAGATCGCGGATCGTGTAGGTGTATTCGGCATTGCTGAGCCGCCGCAGCACGACCGGCCCCGGATCGCCGGCACTCGCGTAAGCCTCGGCGTTAAGATACCGCTCGACCCACCCGCGCAATTGCTTCCGCTGCTCGGCCGACGGCTGCATTGGAAAATCCTTGGGCGGCATCTCTCCGTTGTCGAGCATCTCGGCAACCTTGATCCACGCCGCCGTCCCGCGCCGCACGTCATCCAGCTTCGCGAACCGTTCGAGGTCCAGTTCCCCTTCCTGCTTGGCCGTCGAATGGCATTCCAAACAGAACTGTTTCATCAGCGGCCGAGTCTTCCCCGCATACTCATTCGCCAACCCCCCGAAGTCATCCGGCTGCGGCTCAGCCGCGAGGATCGTCGTCAACGAGCCCAGTAGCAAAGCCACAACGAAGAAAACGAGGCAGCAAGCGACTCGTCTCATCTCCGAGCACTCAGCGCCATTGCCGGAGAATTGGTTTTCCCGCCGAGGCGCAAGGCTCGCAGAGGATGTCATCGCAATCCCGCCGTTCTGGGGTCTTCGGTTGTAATTCATGCGCGCCGTGCGCGCAATTGGTCCCCTCTCCCCCGCCGCAGAGGGAGAGGGATAGGGTGAGGGGGCCGAGTGCTCCACCGGCCCACAAACCCCCTCACCCCAACCCTCTCCCCCCGATGCGGGGGAGAGGGAGCAAGTTTGCGGGCGAAGCCCGCGGTACATATTGGTCAAACGAGAATCCGACGGTAGCTCGTTGTGCATTGTCTCCCTTTCTCGCTGGTTGACATGCTACGCCGAGGTCCGGGAGATTGCGATATCCCGCGTTCTCGGAAATTGGATGATCGCGTCCGCGTTTGATTGTGCAATCGTGTCGGGTGAGCAACCGCCGAGCTTATTGTGCCGCTCGCACGAGAGAGGTCGCCGGGTGATAGCTCAATCGAAACGCCAAGAACTGTTCAGCAATCAGGATCGCTGTGAGGAGCATCAGCAGCATGTCGCGAATTTCGTGGCCGATGTCGCGGCCGGCAATCCAGGAGAACTCTCCCGGCTCTTGGATCGAGACACGAACGTTATCACCGAGTTGCTTGCGTATCAGTTCGTTGTTGGCGAGAGCGAGGTCACTTTCCTCAGCGGGGAAGTTGTAGGTGATCCAACGCTCGAACGGGACCTGGTTGAGGTCCAGTAAGCGGACTCGATAGATACCGGGGAGGTCGGTGTCTCGGAACGTCGCAGTCTGGCGCTGGGCTGCGGGCTGAGAGCTGAGGGGTGAGGGCTGAGTCTCGTCATTCGGATTTCGGATTTCGGTTATCGGAATTCCCGCATCGGGCGCTGCTTGCAAGCGGATCACTCGCTCGCCCGAGGGATCAGGGGCGATGATCTCGATCGTGTCAGTGAACTCGCTGAGGGCGAGTGACAACTCAATCGGCTCGCCAGCGAGTCGGCGTTCAAGCTGCCGGTCGCTGCGGGCGATGTGTTTTTGCAGCTCCAACTGCAAGACGACGTAGCTGGCGTATAGCGACCAGTTGTTCCACTTCGGGCCGCATGTTGTGAGGCAGGTGATGACGTTTCCTTTGCCGAAGCGGTGATGAAACATCAGCGGCTGCTTGTTGCGAAGCGACGCGATTGTCTGCACATCGTCGCCGCGAACCTGATCATCCCGATTCCAACTGGCCGCGGCTGGGTAGAATTTCGAGACGCGGGTTACGTCGAGATACGGATTCTCTTGCCCTTCGAAGACACGAAAGATTGGGTGCGATGCGAGCACCAGGTCCGGGCCGGAGTCCTCGACGATCGGCAGGTCGCGCGGCGCGGCTTCCAGCGGGACGGGAAACAGTCCCTTGCCCTCTTTGAAGAGTGACTCGTTGTAGAACGTCGGTTTGATGCTGCCGCCGACAAACCACGCCAAGCCGCCGCCCGCCGCGACGTATTTCTCCAACGGGTCAAGCGCGTCGGCCGGCAGGTCGGACACGTTGAGCAAATAGATCGCTTGAAACTCGTCGATCGGTCGACGACGCAAGTAATCGACCGTTTCAATCTGCGGCGCGAAGCCGGTGATCCGAGGGTCGGCCGCGAGAGCGTCGACGACATACGAGCCTTCATCGCCCGACGGATCGCCGTCGACGATCAGCACTTTGTGAACCGCCGAGGCCTCCAGCGCCAGCAAACGCTGGTTGTCCTCCGACAGCGAATCCCCTTCGAGACTGACGCGCACGTCGTGCTTCTTTGGCAAGTCGAACACGAGATCGAACTCCCGCTCGACCGACTCGCCCGCTTCGATCTTGTCGAACGTCAGCGTCAGCGGCAGCTTCTGACCGTCTTGATGGACCGCCAGCCGCACTTCCGGAGCGGCCTGTTCGCCGAAGTTTTTGACGGTGACTCGCAGCCGTACCGGAACTCCCGCCGCCGCGACTTGCAGATCGCCAGACAGATCCGTGACCGCCAAATTCGCGTGTCGCTGCTCGACGGTCTTGACGAAGTTCAGCGTCACACCCGCCGCTTCAAGCGACTCGGCCGCGCTCGACAGCGCCTTCTGATCCTGCCAGTCCCGTTGCCGGAAATCCGACAGCACATGCAGGCTCTTCATCGAGCCAAGTTCCTCCTTGTCGCCGAAGTGCGTCCGCGCGGCGTTCAGCCCATCGACCAGCGACAACGCTTGGTGCGACGGCTTGAGGTTCTCTAACTTCGTGTCGAGTTCAGCCAACAGCGACTCGGTCACATCCCGCTGTGAGAACACTGGCTGTTCGGGGTTCGACAGCAAGACCAGCGAAAATATCTGCGTCTCCGGTCGCCGCGTCCCCTCGGCCACGAGCTTTTTCACGACTGAAACCGCCTCGCCAAACGCCGTCGTGTCCCCCAGCCGATCGCGCATCGATCCGCTGTCGTCCAGCAAGACCATGTGATGCGCTCTTGCTCCGCGAAATACCGACAACTGACTCGGATCAAGAATCAACCGCGCAATTAGCAGCATGATGCCGAGCACGATCAAGATTCGCAGCAACAGCAGGATCAGTTGCTCGATGAGTACACGGCGCCGGTTCCGT
>CAZPUJ010000684.1:0-3027 GCA_964589725.1 uncultured Planctomycetaceae bacterium | reverse complement strand
GATTCTTGATTCTCGATTGAACCGCATGCTGCATGTCGCAATCGAAAATCAAGAATCGAAAATCGAAAATCAACAAGTGTCAATTTGGAGCGGCTGTGCTTGGCAGTGACGCTTGCGAAGACTTTTCGCAAGCTCGCCCGTTGTCTGTCCGACAAAACGATCAGCCGCTTTGCGTGGCTGCCCAGGGAGGGGCGATCATGGGAACTCATTGTCACGCGAGGCGACTCGCTGCGGTTGGACTTGCTTTCGGAATGGCGATTCTTGCCGATCCGCACGGCGTGCGAGCCGATTGGCCGAAGCTGTGGCGCAATTCAAAGCCAAAGGCCACGGTCGCCGCTTCGGATCCGGTTCGCACGGGCAGCGGAGTTGTCGCATTACCTCCAGCGGTGAGGCACGCCGCCCACGAGACCGCCGCGTCGATAGCGGCGGTCACATCGGCGGCAGCCTCAGCACAGAAGCCGGCTGGGCCCTATGAAGTAGAGGTTGCAATTCCAGGCAGCCCGCAAGGGGTCGAGCCCGTCGATCCGTGTGACAATCCGGAGGACGCGGCCACTCCCGGCATGACGCTCGACGCTTTGGTGGCACTCGGTCTGGAGCAGAATCCGCGAATTGCCAAGGTGTCGTTCGCCGTCGAAGCCGCGCGCGGGCGGGCCTATCAAGCCGGACTGTTTCCCAATCCGTTGGTCGCGCTCACATGGGATGAAGTCAATGACCGAACCGGCCCATCGGGAGTCAACACACTGCCACTAGTCACTCAAGAGATCGTCATGGGCCGTAAGCTCAAACTGAGCCGTGCCGCCGCCGAGCGCGAGGTCGAGCAAGCCAGTTGGGGCGTGATGGGCGAACGCTACGCGATACTCGCCGATATCCGCGCGGCCTATTTCGATGCGCTCGCGTTGCAAGAACGAGTCCGTTTGCTGTGCGAAATCCGTCGTTACGGCAATGACGTGACCAAGACTGTTCGCAGTTTGCGTGACGATGCCAAACAACTCGCGGACATCGACGTGTTGCCAGTCGAAGCGGAATTGCTCCGTTATGAGGCCGACGTCGAGTCGGCTCAGGCGGAGAAAGCGGGGGCTTACAAGCGGCTGGCGGCAGTCCTCGGCGTTCACCGTCTGGCGATCACGAAAGTCTCGGGCCGGTTCGACGATTATTCGTTTCCCGAGTACAGTGTGGAGCGCACGCCGCTGTATGTGCTCAGCGTGCATCCGGAAATCCAGTCGGCTCAGTGGGGCGTCGAGAAGGCGAGGTTCGTCGTCCAGCGAGCCAAGGCCGAGCCGATTCCCAACCTCAACGTCAACGGCGGTTACGTCCGGCAAAACCAGAACCGTTCCGACGACTACACCCTGGGCGTGAGCGCGTCGATCCCGCTGTTCAATAGGAACCAAGGCAACATCCGCGCGGCCGAAGCGGAACTGTGCGCCGCGATGCAGGAAGTTGGCCGTGTGGAAAACGACCTGACGGAACGAATCGCCACCGCACTGCGCGAATACGCCGCCGCTCGCAAGCGTGCGGAAAAATATCAGGCCGTCGTGAGCAAAGCCGAACAAGCTCAAACCATCGCCACCGAAGATCAACGCCGAAACCTTTCGCCGCTGATGGTTCTGGAACTGCAACGCTCGGCGCGACAAGCCCGCCTGGAACGCCTGAAATCCCTCGGCGACGCCTGGAAAGTGGCAGCCGCACTTTCCGGCCTCGCCATCGAAGACAACTGGCCAGCCGCTCCCACTCAACCCGCCGACGTGCCACCCGCTCCGGCGGCTGTTCCGCAATGATTCTTGGATCGGAGCTTCCGTATCCAGCAACTACGTGGTATTTTTTGTCGAGAATGATTTGGGGAACGTATGCGAGTGCTTGCTCTCAATTTGGTGACTCTGGTGATGATTGCCGTGATGGCGATTCCGGCGGTGTCGTCCCCAGCGTTTCGGCACCGTCATGTGGACGGAGATAAGTCGCATCAGCATGGAGTTGCATCGGCTGAACGTCACGAACATTGGCACTCGCATGGCCCAAAAAAGTCTCAGTCGCCGCGCCATAGTCACGCTGCGGATGTGACGAAGGCAAAACATGCTCACGACGACCGTACGAGTCATTCGGCCCAACCGCCCGTTGAGCATCTGCATGTGTTCTGGTTTGGTTTCGAGTTTTCGTTACCGCTGTCCACGCCGGGGCATTCGGATTCGCCGCGACTGACGGCGAGCACGGAACAATGGGTGCCGCTGATTTCAGAAGTCACCCTGCCAGGTTCTCCCCAAGATGGATCACGCATTCTGGCGGTGGATCTTCTCATGCCGACGGGGCTGACGCCGCGATTGCCGGCTCGCTCCGAGGTTCGCCCGCTGAGACAACCAGCCGTGGCATTGCTGTGTGACACTGCGCGCCGAGAGCGCTCCGGTGTCCTCGTCATCTAATTTTCGATTGACGATTTTTGATTTTCGATTGAATCGCAGGCTACGGCCTTGCCACCGAATCAAAAATCGCATCCTGCCGCTTGCAGCCCAATCGAAAATCAAAAATCAAAAATCAAAAATGGATTGGCGAGGTGTCCCATGAAAACTCGACGATTGCTCCTTGGCGTCATTGGTTTCGCGCTGGTTGCCGGACTGGCGACAGTCGCGTGGTTCTCTCGCGATCAACTGAGTCGGTGGCTGACACCGCGCGCTCCGGCCGCGACCACTGAGAAACCGGCCACACCGATTACGGACGCGAAAGTGCTCAAGCTGAGTCCGCAGGCTCGCCAGAATTTGGGGTTGGTCGCAAAAGCAGCGAAGCCTCAGACGTATTGGCGAACGATCCAAGTGCCCGGCCAGATCATCGACCGACCCGGCCATTCCGACCGAGGCGTGACTTCACCTGCCGTCGGAGCCGTGGTTCAAGTGCATGCCGTTCCCGGCGACACGGTGAAGCCCGGTGACCAGCTTTTCACGCTGCGGCTTTTCAGCGAGTACCTACAAAACACGCAGTCCGAGTTGTTCAAGGCGACTCGCGAAACGGAACTGGTGAAGGAACAGCGGAGTCTTTTGGAAA
>CAZPUJ010000683.1:0-6328 GCA_964589725.1 uncultured Planctomycetaceae bacterium | reverse complement strand
TTGGTTCGCCGCATGGGCGAAGTCGTGGACGGCCAGTACCAGAAATACGTCGTCGAACCAGGCTCGTACATCCGCCAACACTTCTTCGGCGCGAATCCCAATCTGTTGAAATTGGTCAAGCACCTCTCCGACGAGCAGTTGCAGAAACTGAAACGGGGCGGCCACGATCCGGAGAAAGTCTTCGCGGCCTATCAGGCGGCCGTCGAGCACAAGAACGCTCCGACAGTGATCCGGGCAAAAACCATTAAAGGTTATGGACTTGGCGAAGCGGGCGAAGGCCGTAACGTCGCCCACAATGTCAAGAAGGCGAACGAACAAGAGCTTCGCGAATTCCGCTCGCGCTTCGGCATCCCGATCGCAGACGATCAAGTCGATCAAGCGCCGTTCTACAAGCCCGCCGACGACAGCCCGGAGATGCAATATCTGCAAGAGAAGCGGCAGGCGCTCGGGGGCCTATTGCCCGCGCGGCGACCGACGACCGAACGCCTCCCAATTCCCGATGTGGACACGTTTCTCGGCTACATCAGCAAAGTGAAGGAAGGCTCCACGACTTTCACGTTTGGCTACATCCTCAGCGGCCTCTTGAAGGACAAGCAAATCGGCTCGCGCATCGTCCCGATCATCCCGGACGAGGCGCGCACGTTCGGCCTGGAAGGGCTCTTCCGCCAATGTGGCATTTACGCCAGCAAAGGCCAGCTTTACGAGCCGGTGGATGCGGGCCAGCTCATGTACTACAGAGAAGCCAAGAACGGCCAAATTCTCGAAGAAGGAATCAACGAAGCCGGAGCCATGTCGTCGTTCGTCGCCACGGGCACGGCGTACTCGAACCTCGGTATCAACATGGTGCCGTTCTATATTTACTACTCGATGTTCGGCTTCCAACGTGTCGGTGACCTGATTTGGCTCGCTGGCGATTCGCGCGCGAAGGGTTTTCTCGTTGGCGGAACGTCTGGCCGTACGACGCTCAACGGCGAGGGTCTGCAACACGAAGATGGACACAGCCAACTTTTCGCGACCAGCATACCGAACCTGAAAGCCTATGACCCTGCTTATGGATACGAACTGGCTGTCATCATTCAAGACGGCATGCGGCGAATGTATGTTGATGGCGATGAAGTCTTCTATTACCTGAGCGTCTACAACGAAGACTACGAAATGCCCGATATGCCCGATAGCGTGGCCGAAGGGATTGTTCGCGGCATGTATCGCTTGAGTGCGACCAAGGACGCGAAGGACCAAAAGATGCGCCCGCAGTTGTTCGGCAGCGGCCCAATCCTACGAGAAGTCTTGCGGGGGCAACAGATTCTTGCAGACAAGTTCGGCATCGGCAGTGATGTGTGGAGCGTCACCAGTTACAGCGAGCTGTGTCGCGACGCCGGCTCGTGCCAGCGTTGGAACCGGTTGCATCCCAGTCAGAAGCCTCGCCAGAGTTATCTGGAAGCAGTGCTCGACGGAATTGAAGGTCCATTCATCGCCGCCAGCGACAACGTCCGATTAGTTCCCGATCAAATCCGCAATTGGGTGCCGGGGACGTACCTTGTTCTTGGCACCGACGGTTTCGGTCGCAGCGAAACACGCGAAGAACTGCGGCGACACTTCGAGGTGGACGGCGAGTGCGTCGCCTACACGACCCTCGTCGGCCTCTCGCAGCATTGCCACTTCGACAAAAAGAAGCTCCCAAAAGCCCTGAAAGACTTGAGCATCGATCCCGAAAAAATCGAACCGCTCAAGGCGTGAGCGTTGTGAATGACGAATATCGAATTCAAACTTCCGGAAGTTTCCGACGGCGTGACCTCCGTCGATATCGCGACGATTCACGTCAAGGCCGGTGACGTCGTCACCAAAGACCAAGTGGTCATGGAACTCGAAACGGAAAAAGCGGTCGTCGAGCTTCCGTGTCCGCAGGCCGGTCGCATCGCCAAGGTCCACGTCACACTCGGCCAAACGGTCGAGATCGGATCGACATTACTCACCATCGAAGCCAACAACGGCGCGGCGATTGCCTCTGCTCCGGCGAACAGTACTCCCACCGCGAAGACAGCCGCGCCTGCTTTGGCCGTGCAGCCGGTGCCCCCCACCGCGCTTCCGACCAAAAAAACATCGCCCGCCGCAAGTGCCCTTGGGGCACCAGTGACTCCCGGAGAAGAAGTCATTCCAGCGCCGGCTGGTCCGGCGACTCGACGACTTGCGCGAGAACTTGGTGTCGATTTGCATCAAGTCCAAGGGACCGGCTCCAGTGGACGGATCACTCCCGAAGATGTGCAGGCTTACGTTCGCGGCATCCTGGAAGGCGGCACGGCCGCGCCCCTCGTTGCTGGAAAGGGCTCCGCGCCGGCTCTGCCCGACTTCAGCCAGTTCGGGCCGATCGAGCGTCAGCCACAGAGCAAACTCGACAAGGTGGCGGCGACGAATCTCAGCCTTGCGTGGACTTTGATTCCGCACGTCACACAGCACGACTTGTTCGATATTACTGATCTCGAAGAAGCTCGCAAACGCTTCGGCGAAACTCTCGGCAAGAACGGGCCGAAAGTGACGATGACTGCCATCCTGATGAAGGCCCTGGTTCCCGCACTCAAGGCGTTTCCGCACGTCAACGCCAGCCTCGATTCGGCGAAAGGCGAGCTGATTCTGAAGCGGTACTACCACATCGGGTGTGCTGTGGACACGCCGCACGGCCTACTGGTGCCGGTCGTGCGGGATGTGGACCAAAAGAGCATCGTGCAGATCGCCGCCGACCTCACCGACCTCGCCGGGCGTGCTCGCGAGAAGAAGCTCAAGCGCGAAGAAATGACCGGCGCGACATTCACGGTCACGAACCTCGGGGGCATTGGCGGCACGGGCTTCACGCCGATCGTCAACTGGCCCGAAGTCGCCATCCTCGGCATGAGCCGAAGCCGCACCGAATTGAAACGATACGGCGGCGCGGTCGTCGAACGCCTGCTCCTCCCCGTCAGCCTCAGCTACGACCACCGAGTCATCAACGGTGCGGACGGCGCACGCTTCGTGGTCAAGCTGGGGCAGTTACTGACCGACTTTTTCACGTTGCTGGCGGAGGTCTAATTTCTTTCAACACAAAGGCGACGCCACAAAGTTGTTCTCCTTTGCGACACTTTGCGATTCCTTCGCGTCTTTGCGTTGAAATTGCATTCTCAACTTGATTGGACTCTGACATGTCCCAACATGCGGAAATCGTGGTGATCGGAGCCGGGCCGGGTGGGTATCCGGCGGCGTTTGCGGCGGCGGATCATGGTAGGAAGGTTGTGCTCATCAATGAGGAGAAGGACCCCGGCGGCGTTTGCTTGCAGCGCGGGTGCATTCCGTCGAAGGCGTTGTTGCACGTCGCCAAGTTGATTCACGAGGCGGCGGACGCCGCCGAGCATGGCCTGACGTTTGGCAAGCCGAAGATCGATCTCGATAAGCTGCGAGCGTTCAAGAACGGCGTCATCGGGCAATTGACCGGCGGGATCAACAGCCTGTGCAAGGCGCGCGGTGTAACGCTGGTGAATGCGCGCGCGACGTTCGCCAACTCGAACACGCTGAGCCTCACCAAGCCGGACGGTTCGACGGAGCAGATGACGTTTGACAAGGCGATCCTGGCCAGCGGTTCATCCCCGGCGATGCCGTCGATGTTCGCCATTGGCGACCCGCGCGTGATGGACTCGACCGGAGCGCTCGCGCTGGAAGACATCCCGAAGAAGTTGCTGGTCATCGGCGGCGGCTACATCGGGTTAGAGATGGGCTGCGTGTACGCGGCGCTTGGCAGCGAGGTCACCGTCGTCGAAATGCTGTCCGGTATTCTGCTGGGGGCGGACCGCGATCTCGTGCGGCCGTTGCAAAAGCGGCTGGAAGGACAGTTCAAGGCGATTCACGTCAACACGCAGGTGCAAGGCTTGACGGCCAAGAAAAACGGAATCGTCGCCTCGTTGAAAGGTGAAGGCGTCGCGCCGGAACAAACCTTTGACCGAGTGCTCGTCTCCGTCGGACGAAAACCGAACAGTCGCAACCTCGGCCTGGAAAACACAAAGGTCCAAGTCGACGAAAAAGGTTTTGTCAGGATCGACCGCTGCTGCCGGACGGCCGATCCAAACATCCTCGCCATCGGCGACGTCGCGGGCGAACCGATGCTGGCTCACAAGGCCACGCGCGAAGCCAAGGTCGCGGTTGAAGCACTCGTCGGCGAACCGGCCGAGTTCGATAACATCGCCATCCCCGCCGTCGTCTTCACCGACCCGGAACTCGCCTGGTGCGGCCTGACCGAAACCGAAGCGAAAGCTCAAGAGCGAGACGTGAAAGTCATCCGCTTCCCGTGGGCCGCCTCCGGCCGCGCTCAATCGCTGGCTCGCACGGAAGGACTCACGAAGCTGATCATCGACACGAAGACCGAGCGAATCCTCGGAGTCGGCATCGTCGGAGTCGGCGCGGGCGAGCTGATTTCCGAAGGCGTCCTCGCCGTCGAAACCGCCACCGTCGCCCGCGACCTCGCCGACAGCATCCACCCGCATCCCACGCTTTCCGAAACGCTCATGGAATCCGCCGAAGCCTTCATTGGCCAAGCCACACACATGTACCGGCCGAATCGGTGACCGTTTGCGGAACAACTCGACATGATCCCGGGCTACCTTGCTAAACAGGCCGCGAAATGGCTGGCTTGCTGCTTAAAGTTCCGTGGGTTCCCAATCCCCATTTCCGAGGAGTGTCTCGTGTCAAAGCGCATGATGGTTCGCGTATTGAGCGTTTGCTGGCTCGCCCTGACGACCACCGCCATGGCCGAGACGACGTTGCAGGCCACGTTCAATAAAGGAGAAGTCCAAAAGCAGAAGATGACTCAAAAGCAGTCGATGGTAATGCAGATTCCGGGACAGCCCGCCGCGAAAACGGAAATCAATCAGGTCATGGAAATGGAACTGACCTGCGACGAAGTGAGCACCTCGGGAGTGGCGACGCTTCGCCAACGATTGCCGCGAGTTCGCATGACGATGGTCATGCCGGCTCCGCTCAGCAAAACGCTGGAGTACGACACCAATGAAGTGGCACCGACCGATCCGATTCTGCAACAGATCGACAAAATGATGCGGCCGATGATTGGTGTGGATTGGTCGATGAAGTGTGATTCGCGCGGCCAAATCTCAGACGTGGTTATGCCTCCGAAGGCTTTAGATGGCCTGAAAAGTTCGCCGGTCGCGGCATTCGGTGGTGAGATGTTTTCGGAAGCGGGACTGAAACAGTTTGCCGAGCAAAGTGGAATCTCGCTGCCAGATAAACCGGTCAAGCCGGGAGACAAGTGGACCGTCCCGAGCGAAATCAAGTCGCCCATCGGCAAAATGAAGATGCAGCGCGAGCACACGTACCTCGGTCCGGGTGACAAATCGGGAATGGAGAAGATCGAACTGCGACTGAAGATCGATCTGGAAGCCGACCCGAACTCCAAGTTGCCGGTGATGGTGAAACTGAAATCGGGGTCCGGCAGCGGCGACATCTTGTTCGACAATCAACTCGGCCGCATCGCGCGGAGCCGCGTCAAGACGACGATGGAGATGGAAATTGGCGCGGGTGCCCAGACTTTTCAGCAGTCCGTCACTGCCGAAGTGACCGTGGAAGATGTCTCGGCGGAGTAGGCGACAAGCAGCGAGCGATGACACAGCGGTCGTCGCTCCCTTTTTGACGAATTGGATTGGGCGCGTGATGCGATACGACCGTAGTCCGGACGCCTACGTCCGGACTCAATGCGGTTAGAAGTGAATTGCGAATCGACGGCGACCGGACGTGGGCGTCCGGGCAACAGGAATCCGCCTTTGGATTTCGTCGATCCGAAAGCGACGCTCCGACGAGGCAACCCCAAACTAGAAAGCCACCAAACGCGATAAACACGAGACCGACAAATACGCCGACAATCCCCAAAGACCGGGTTTCGGAATTGGGATCGGCCAGCGCGAGGATGGGGCCAACGACTAAAAAACTCCCGATAAGTGCCACGATGAGACGTACGACAATCGCCATGATGGTCTTGGTCCCGGCGAGGTGGTCTGTTTTGCCAAAACGATTTCGTCAATCATTCAAACATTGAATCCGATTCCAAGCAATGATCCCAGCAGTCGGGCTGCCGCCCTTGTCAGCGAATTCATGATGGTAATTGAAGCCGTACAGCGTTCGGCTCGTCACGCGGAGCGATGATGGCTACAAAGTTGTCGCCATGATTTCCCAAGCCGAACTCGACCGCTTCTACGAAAACCTCGTCTCGACCGTGCGAGCGAATGGGGGCGTGTGCGCGATCACGAGTGGCTTGGCGTGCGTGAAGTATGGCGTGGCGTTGTCCACGAAGGATTGCGAC
>CAZPUJ010000682.1:0-8984 GCA_964589725.1 uncultured Planctomycetaceae bacterium | reverse complement strand
CACTACCGTTGGTGGGAATACCGCAAGGGGGCCAATTGGCGACAGCCGGACGGGCCGGGCAGCGATTTGAAAGGACGCGAGAAGTATCCGGTCGTGCATGTCGCACATCCGGACGCCTTCGCGTACTCCGAGTGGGCGGGCAAGCGACTGCCGACCGAAGCGGAATGGGAGTTCGCCGCTCGCGGTGGACTTTCGGGCCAACGCTACTCGTGGGGCGAGGAGTTCAAGCCCGATGACAAATGGATGGCCAACGTCTTTCAAGGGAAGTTCCCCGTGAAAGACGAGGGCGAAGACGGCTTCACGGGGAGCGCGCCCGTCGCGCAGTTTCCTCCCAACGGCTACGGATTGTTCGACATGGCGGGCAACGTCTGGGAATGGTGCGCCGACTGGTATCGCCACGACTACTACGTCACCTTGGCCGAGACCGGCACGGTCGCTCGCAACCCGCAAGGCCCGGCATCAAGCTTCGATCCGCGCGAGCCGACGGAACCCAAACGTATTCACCGCGGCGGTTCGTTTTTATGCACCGAGCAGTACTGCACGCGCTATATGATGGGAACTCGCGGCACGGGCGAGCCTTCCACCGCCAGCAACCACTGTGGCTTTCGCTGCGTGACGACACCAGAACTCTGGATAAATCGAGGCGAATAGGTCGCATAGGTCATATAAGTCCTATAGGTTCCTCATCGAGACGCAATCATGTCCGACACCCCAATTCATTCGTCCGTCGACTTCCACACTCCCGGAAAACGCCACGGACACCTCTTCATTCCGTACTCGTACAACCTGGCTGGCTGGGCCAACTTGATGGTGCCAATCACCGTGATTCAGAACGGTGACCCGAACGCCGATCAGAACGGCGACGGCGTGCGTGACACTGTTCACGACGGTCCCACGGTGTTGGTCATGGCCGGAAATCACGGCGACGAATACCCCGGTCAAGTGGCGATTCTGAAACTCTGCCGCGAGTTGCAAGTCGCCGACGTGCGCGGCCGGATCATTTTGATTCCTTGCTTGACGATTCCCGCCTCGAAAGCCATGACGCGACTGTCGCCGCTCGACGGCAAGAATTTCAATCGCTGCTTTCCCGGCAATCCGACCGGCACGCCGTCGGAGATGCTGGCTCATTATCTCTCGACGGTGCTGTTCCCGCTGGCCGACATCGTCATCGACATTCACACGGGGGGACGCAGCACGGATTTCGTGCCGTGTGCCCACATGCACTTGGTGCCCGATCGCGAACAGCGGCACCAAATGATGGCCGGCACTGAGGCCTGGGGTTCGGAGATGTGTTTCCTTTACGCCGACATCGCTGGCGCCGGGCTGCTGCCGGTCGAGGCAGAACGGCAAGGCAAGATCGTCATCACGACCGAGATGGGTGGCGGAGAACCCGTCACGACCGCCGTGCATCGGCTGACTCAATCCGGTTTACGACACGTGTTGATTCATTTCGGAGCGGTCAACGGTGCGAAACAGTCTCGCGCCGAGCGAGGCATCCCGCCGGCGCGTTGGGTGCAGGCGTTGCATCGAGATGATTACCGCTTTGCGCCGGAATCGGGCATTTACGAGAACATCGTGAGCTTGGGCAGCGACGTCGCCGCCGGTGAGGCGGTCGGCCTGATTCATTTTCTGGAGCGTCCCGATCGTGAGCCTGTTCCCGTCATCGCGCCAACTGGCGGAGTGCTCATCGGCTGCCGAGGTCCATCGGTCGTCGCTCAGGGTGACTGTGTCGCCTGCATCGCTCACGACGTGCCGGAGGACATGCTGCAGTGAGGTGAGGCTACTGCTCCGTGAACACAGTTGGTCACTCATAAATCAACTGCTGTTTTCTGCGACGCAGAAAGTCGGCAACACCGTCGCGCGCGGCAGCTTCCATTTCGATGGCAGGGCGGCCCTCGAGCAGGGCTTTCAACACTCGCTCACTGCCGAGTAGCCGGCCGTAGGCGTCCGCTTTCCAATCGTTGGGATAACCTCGCCGAATCTGCACTGCAATCTCGAAGCCACTGCGCAGCGGTTCGAAACGTCGGCGGTCGGTGATGACGATGTTCACTCCGCCACACAGCTTGCCGGCGAATGTGCTCGACGTCGGCTGAAACTGGATCGGCACGAAGCGGACACCGGGTAAGCTGGTCGCATTGAGTGTCTCAGCCAGCTTGCGACCGTCAAGCCACGGCGCGCCGATCACTTCAAATGGCGTGTCAGTGCCGCGACCAACCGACAGGTTCGTCGTTTCCAGCAGCCCAATCCCCGGATACAGCAACGCCTGCGTCAGGCTGCGTATGTTGGGAGACGGATTGACCCACGTCAGTCCCGTCGCGTCGAAGAAGTCACCGCGCTGCCAGCCTTCGCACCCGATGACATGCAGGTCGAGACCGAGTTTGAGTTCCTCGTTAAATAATCTGGCAAGTTCGCCGACGGTCATGCCGTGTCGCACCGGCAGGCGGTGAAACGCGACGAACGATTCGCGACCGGCGTCCAGCATCGGTCCCGCAACGTCGATACCGTTGATCGGATTCGGGCGATCAAGCACGACGAACCGCCGCCGATGCTCGGCCGCCGCCTTCATCGCTTCACCCATCGTGGATACAAACGTGTAGAAGCGCGCACCGATGTCTTGAATATCGAAGACCAGCGTGTCGATCCCGTCAAGCATGGTCACCGTCGGTCGCCGCGTGTCACCGTACAAGCTGAGCACTTTCAACCCGGTCGTTTCGTCCTTGCTATCGCCGATCTTTGCGACGTCGAGCTTCCCAGCAAAACCATGTTCGGGGCTGAAGAGCGCGACAAGCCTTAGGTTCTTCGCACCCTGGATAAGCTGCACCGTGCCGACTCCGTCCCGATTGCGGCCCGTGTGGTTGGTAATCAAGCCGACTTTCCGTCCGGCGAGCTGTCGAAATCCATCCCGTTGGAGCACATCGATGCCGGTGAGCACTTCGGCCGTTTCCTCGGTCGCGCGACGCGGATCTCGAACGGACGCGGCGACAACAGTCCCGATTTGTCCGGCCAACAGATTGACCATCCCTTTGCCGTCAGGATGCACACGATTGCTCAAGAAGACGAAGAATAATTCCAGCTCCCGGTCGATCCATAGCACGCAACCGGTGAACCCGCCGTGTCCGAACGCGGAATCGGACAGCAGTTCGCCGCGATTGATCGAAGAGTTGGTCTGTTTGTCCCAGCCGAGTCCTCGCACGCCGCTCGACACGCGCTGGCCGCGCGTCATCATCGCGACGGTCAGCGGCGAGAGAATCCGCACGCCCCGGTATTCGCCGCCGTTGAGCATCATCTGCGCATAGACAGCCAGATCATCAGCGGTTGAAAACAATCCCGCATGCCCTGCAACGCCGCCGAGTTTGAACGCTCGCGGATCATGGACGTCGCCTTGAATCCATTGGCCGTCACGCTGCTCGGTCGGCGCGGTTCGCGCACGAAGTTTTTTTGACGGCAAATAGCCCGTCTCCTGCAGGCCCAGCGGCCGAAACAGGTTGCCTTGAGAGAACTCGTGCAGCGATTTGCCGCTCACTCGCCGCACGATCTCGCCGAGCAGGATGAAGTTGACGTCAGAGTAAATGAACTTCGAGCCGGTCGGGGCCACGAGCTTCAAATCACAAATGCGGCGCAACGCTTCGTTGGGGCCTTGGTCATAGTCCGCGACCGGATTGTCGGAGATCAAACCGCTCTGATGGATCAATAGATCGCGAATCGTGATTGCGTCTTTGTCGTTCGCGGCGAACTCTGGAATCAGCGACGAGACTTTGTCTCCCAGCCGCAACTGGCCGCGCTCGATGAGCAACATCACGCTCGTCGCGGTCGCCACCGGCTTGGTGATCGAGGCGATGTCGAACACCGTATCGATCGTCATCGGAAGTTCCGACGGCTGCACCTGCCGTTGGCCGTACGCTTTCAAGAACGCAATCTTTCCGCGCCGGCCGACGCACACCACGCAGCCCGGCATCTTTTTTTGCGTCAGCCCTTCGGCAACGATCTCATCGACGCGTCGTAGACGCGTTCCGTCCATCCCCACAACCTCTGGTTCCGCCCGAGGTAACGCGGCCAACGCGAACTCCGCGCTGCCAAACAACAGGCCAACGAACAACAGAAACGAAAGCCAGCGCGTCATGCGTTCTTTCCTCTTCGCGGCGACAGCCAGGCGACGACGTCGCCGACGGCAATGAACGGTGGTAAGTTGTATGAAAACAGTTTTGTTGAAACAGAAGAAGACGCAGGCCACGCAAGTTCGGTCACTGGTTCGGGCCGGTGCCGAAAGGAGAAAGTGATGAATTATCCGGCAGGTGGAAACGTAACGCCGGTTTGGATTGGTGGCGAGTGGCGTGTGCCGCGCGTCGACAAGTTCGGCGCGGTTCATAATCCGTCAACGGGCGAAGTCATCGCGCGTGTGCCGATGTGCGGCGTGGCGGAGGTCGACGCTGCGGTGACGGCGGCTCAAGTGGCATTTCGTGGATGGTCTGAGACGCCGGCGACTCGACGAGCGTCGTTAATGTTCAGTTTCCGGTCGCTGCTGGAAGCGCATTTCGAAGAGTTGGCTCGGCTCGTCACGCGCGAGAATGGCAAGACTTTGGAGGAAGCTCGCGGCGACGTGCGTCGCGGACTGGAAGTGGTCGAATTTGCTTGCGGGATCGCTCATTTGCAAAAGGGCGAGTCGCTGCCGCAGGTGGCCGAGCACATCGACGGATTGACGATGCGCGAACCGCTCGGCGTGTGCGCGGGAATCACGCCGTTCAACTTTCCGGCGATGGTGCCGATGTGGATGTTTCCGCTGGCGTTGGCCTGCGGCAACACGTTCATTCTGAAGCCCAGCGAAAAAGTGCCGCTCACGGCAGTGCGATTGGGCGAGCTGCTGCAAAAAGCCGGGCTTCCCGACGGCGTGTTCAACATCGTTCACGGCGGCGCGGAGGTCGTTGATGCGCTGTGCGAGCATCCCAGGATCGCGGCCGTCAGCTTTGTCGGTTCGTCGCGCATCGCTCAGCACGTTTATGCGTTGGCCAGCCGGTATGGCAAACGAGTGCAAGCCGGCGGCGGCGCGAAGAACGTGCTGGTCGTAATGCCCGATGCCGATCCCGACCCGACGATCCGAGCGATCATGGGCGCGGCGTTTGGCTGTGCGGGTCAGCGCTGCATGGCAGGCTCAGTGTTGATGGGTGTCGGTGCCGCGGCCGATCCGTTGCAACGGCGAATGGTCGAGGCGATGGACGCGTTGAAGGTCGCGAACACCGACGCCGATCCCGAGGCGCAGATGGGGCCGGTCATTGACGCCTCCTCGCGTGACCGCGTGTTGAGCTACATCGAACGGGGCGCGGCCGAAGGAGCGATGCTTGCACGCGATGGACGGCAAGGTATTCCACAACAAGGCTTCTTCGTCGGCCCGACATTGCTGGACGGCGTCTTGTCCGACATGCAGATCGCACGCGAGGAAATCTTCGGGCCGGTATTGTGCCTGCAACGCCCGAACTCGTTAGAAAAGGCGATCGAACTGGCAAACCGCAGCCCGTTCGGCAACGGTGCGGCGCTGTTCACGGGCAGCGGACTCGCGGCGCGGCAGTTCACTCGCAACATCCGTTGCGGCATGGTCGGCATCAACGTGGGCGTCCCCGCGCCGATGGCACTGTTCCCATTTTCCGGCTGGAACTTGTCGTTCTTCGGCGACCTGCACATGCAAGGCGTCGAAGGCGTGATGTTCTACACGCGGCAGAAGGTCGTACTGTCCCGCTGGGACGGCACCTATCACCGGCAACAAGGATGGTGACATGAGCCTACAGTTCAACATTCCCTCGACAGTCATCATCGGCGGCGGTGCGAGCGGCGAGTTGGCCGCTCAGATCAAGCGGCTGAGCGCCGACCGAGTGCTCGTGGTCACGGATCGAGGCATGGTCGAACTCGGCATCGTGGACAAAGTCATTGGTCCGCTTGAACGACAGGGGATTCACGCCTCGATTTTCGCAGATGTCCAGCCCGATCCGACCGACCGCAATGTGCTGGCCGCTCTGGATCAATTCCGCAATTCCGGCGCGCAGGTGATCGTCGCACTCGGTGGAGGTAGCCCGATCGACTGCGCGAAAGTCGCCAGCATTCTGACGGCCAATCCTCCGCCGATGAGCCAATACCTGGGCTATCACAAGATCCCAAAGTCCGGTGTGCCGTTGATCGCGATTCCGACCACCGCTGGCACGGGCAGCGAGGTCACCAAGGTGGCCGTGATCACCGACACCGAGCGCGATGTGAAAATGATGATGCTCGATGCGCACCTGCTGCCGCGTGTCGCGTTGGTTGATTACTCGCTGACGATGAGCATGCCAGCGACTCTCACCGCGGCCGTCGGTGTGGACACGTTGACGCACGCGATCGAAGCCTACGTCTCGCGCAAAGCCAATCCGATGACCGACCCGCTGGCGCTGAGTTCCATGCGGCTGGTCACACAACATTTGCGAACCGCGTTTCACGAGCCGAACAACGCCGCCGCTCGCGAAGGCATGATGCTGGCGGCCTGTCAGGGAGGCATGGCCTTCGCCAACAGCAGCGTCTGCCTGGTGCATGGCATGAGCCGTCCAATCGGAGCGCTCTTTCATTTGCCGCACGGCTTGTCGAACGCCGTGCTGCTGCCGACGGTGACTCGGTTCTCGTTCCCCGGTGCGACGTCTCGTTACGCGACCGTCTCGCGTACCCTTGGTGTCGCTTCCGACACAGACTCCGATCTGTCGGCCTCAGCCGCGCTCGTCGCCGGCCTGGAACAACTCAACCGCGATCTGAACGTCCCGCGCCTCGGCCAATGTCGCGGCATGGATCCACCGCAATTCGAACAATCTCTGCCCAGGATGGCGAGCGACGCGATGGCTTCCGGCAGTCCGCAGAATAATCCGCGTATTCCGACGGTCGAGGAGATCGTGACATTGTACCGTGAAGCTTGGTAAGCGAGTCTTGAGCCACGGATGGAACATCGATTTCGAAACGCTTACCCTCGGCCAATAATGTACCTCAGCGGATCGACTTCGTTCCGTAGAATATCCAGTGCTTGCGGATCGGGCGCGGGCGTCGTTCCAATCGGCTTGCGCACGAGCAACTCAAACCCGGTGCGGCTGCGAACGTCGTCGAGGCTCACGCCGGGATGCAGCGATTCGACCTGCATGCGCTTCGTGACGTCGTCAAAACCCAACACAGCCAGATCGGTGATGACCTTGTACGGCCCGGTGCCGGGGGGCAGGCCAGCCGCCTCGCGAGCGCCGGGCCCACTGAGATATCCCGGCGTCGTGATGAAGTCGACTCGTTCGACAAACCGCCGGCGGTCGTGAAGCGTCATCACGAGCACTCGCCAACAGAACGATCCGAGGTCATTCGCTCCGCCACTGCCGGGTAAACGGACTTTTGGCCGCAAGTAATCGTCGCCGATCTGCGTCGAGTTCAGATTGCCAAACTGGTCAAGCTGTGCTCCGCCAAGAAACGTGTAATCGACGAGACCTCGCTGACACGTCTGCATGATGTCGGCCATGCTGGTGGCCATCAGCCCGCGATAAAACGTGCGCGAGTCCCCGACACTGATCGGCATGCGCGGCAGAATCGGCCCGATGCCCCCAGCCTCGAACAGCAGTGTGAGATTTGGCGCGGTCGTCTTCTGCGCCAACATCGCCGCCGCACACGGAGCACCCGTCCCCACGACAACCATCGCGTCGTCTTCCAACTGCCGGGCGGCGGAGCAGATCATCAACTCCATGCGTGTGTAGTCAGGCATTGGGGCTTCGGGCTGGCAATTGCGGATTTCGGATTGAACCAGGTCAGTCGAGCGAGAGACTTCGACGAGCAAGAGCTGCATCGCAAGACGAGGGCATGTCGGAGACGATCCGGCTAAGTTCTTGCGAACTCAGCTACCTCTTAATGAGCTACTTCGCACTCTCCAAGAACTTGTTGTAGGCCCCTGCGGAATCGCCGGCCTCCGCGTCGCCGTCGTGGAAGTAGATGCCGTAGCGTAGGCGAAGTTCGCTGTCTTTCTTGAAGACGTCGTTTGTCTGCGGATTCGCTCCATTGGTGTAGGCCGCTTCACCGAAGGGGCTGACGGAGAACAGGCCGTAACCGCGGACGTGGTAGCGGCTGGGGCGGAAGTTTTTGGGGTGATCGAAGATCGTCACGCCGTATGTCTTGCCGTCGACCGGCCCCGTGTAATCGACCCAGTTCGAGTTCTGGCCCCAGCATTCTTTCGTGGCCTTGCGGCCGTCCGCATTGACCACGACGCCGGCTCCTTTGTCTTCGCGCATCGATTCAGCGATGCGGACGCCGAACAAACCTTCTTTCGTGTCCTTGAAGTTCACGTCACCGCCGGTCATGCGGAAGCGGATGTCGAACGTCAGTTGTCGATTCGCGAAGATCAAGATCGTCGTGGTCTCGACCATCAACGTTTCGCCGTTCTCGCCGAGCCAGTGATTCTCGACCTTGAGCTTCGCCGGATTACCTTCAGCCGCGAGCAACTCGGCGGCGCGGTTTTCAATTTTTCCTTTCTCGGCCCAGAACTTGATGTCGTTGACTTCGTCGACCGAGACCCAAATCCCCTTATGGTGCGGATGATCTCCTTTGTAATCCGGACCGACGATTGGCCGAGTCAGCACCGCTCCGTCCGCCGCCTTCACGGGTGAGAGAAACGGTTTCGGCAATGTCTTGGCGAAATGGTAAGTCGTGAATTCCTGGCCACCGATCGTCACGGCGACGGTGTCGTCGGATCGAGTCAATTTCACTTTCGCATCATCGGCGAAAATTGGACTCGCCAACAACAAGCTGACAGCGACCAGGCACGCGGTTGAGAGGAGTCGATTCACGGTAGTCTCCTGAAAAAGCGCAAGACTTAACGGTGTTTGAGAGCCTTCGGTTATAGGCTTGGGTTGTAATTTCTGCGCGCCGTGCATGCAATTTGTCCCCCCTCCCCCGCCGCGGGGGAGAGGGTGAGGGGGCCGAGCGCTCCACCGGCCCATGAACCCCCTCACCCC
>CAZPUJ010000681.1:0-8315 GCA_964589725.1 uncultured Planctomycetaceae bacterium | reverse complement strand
CGCCGATGGGCTCAACATCCCGATCGGCATCTACCCATATCCCAGCCGCAAGGACGAAGCAACTGGCAAGACAATTCAGGGGGCAATCGTCTTCAGCATCCCGTTCATTTGGGACTTGCGTGACACCGACGGCGACGACATCTGCGACGAGCGGATCAAGCTGTACGGTCCGTTTGGCTACGAGCGGGACACGCACGGCCTGTGTAACGCCTTCCGCCGCGGCTTCGACGGCTGGATTTACGCCTGCCACGGCTTCAACAACATCAGCAAGGTCGCCGGCAAGGACGGTCATGTCGTCGAGATGCAGTCGGGCAACACGTTCCGTTTCCGCATGGACGGCAGCCGCATCGAGCATTTTTCTCATGGGCAGGTCAATCCGTTCGGGATGTGTTTTGATCCGCTGTTCAACATCTTCACCGCCGACTGCCACACCAAGCCGGTGACGCAGATTCTTCGAGGCGGCTACTACCAGAGCTTCGGCAAGCCTCACGACGGTTTGGGCTTCGTCCCGGAAATCATGCAGCACACGCACGGCACGACTGCCAACTGTGGCATCGTGGCCTACTACGGCGGCCACTTCCCGCCGGAATGGACGGGAATGTTCTTCACCGGCAACGTGATGACCAGCCGAGTCAACGTCGATGCGCCGGAGTATCACGGCTCGACGATCCTGGCGAAGGAGCGGAATGACTTCGTGATCTCGAAAGACCCGTGGTTCCGCCCGGTCGATCTGCAATGCGGCACCGACGGAGCGCTGTACATCGCCGACTTCTACAACAAGATCATCGGCCACTACGAAGTCGATCTCAAACACCCCGGGCGCGACCGCCACCGAGGCCGAATTTGGAAAGTAGTCCACAAGGCTACGCCGCTCCAGAAGATGCCGGACTTGCGACACCAACCACCAGAGAAGGTCGTGGAATTGCTCGATCATCCAAATCTGACCGTGCGGCTGTTGGCAACGCAGCGTCTCTGCGATTCCATCGGCGACCTTGATCGCTCCAACATGATCGCGGCCTGTGGAAAGATGCTCGACGATAAGGAAGCTGGGCATGGCCGCAGTCATTGCTTGTGGGTGCTTTCGAGGCTGAGTGCGGTTGCCCCGAAACTTCCATCCGTTTCGAGTCTAACGTTTCGCCAGCAATCTCCTGAATTGCTGGTTCATTTGATGAAGTCCTTTGCAGAGACGGCCACTTGGGACGAATCGCAACGGACCTATTTGCGTGGGGGACTCGGTCATGTCGAGGAGCCATTTGTCGTTCGAGCGGCTGCTGATGCCGTTGGCCGCCATCCCACCGATCGAATTGATCCCGACGAAGGAACTGAGCCTTGGTCCGCTTGGGTGCGCCTCATGACTGCGTTCCAGACCTCACCCAAAGACGATCACCACCTCCGCCACGTTTTGCGAAGGGCGATGCGAGATCACTTCGCAAACAGCAAATCGCTGGAGACTCTCACGAAGGATCTTAAATCGACCTACCGGACCTCCATCGACCGACGTGAAGTCATTGCTGAAATCTCGCTGGCGATCAACGACGCTCACGCAGCTTCTTACTTGGTTGCCTATCTCTCGCTCCATCAGCCGCCGCCAGAGTCGCTGTTACCAATGGTCCAACACGCGGCACGATACGCTTCGGCCGAAGATGCCAAATCGCTGGTTGGTTTAGTGCGTCAATCTTTCGCGACCGATGCCTCTCGCCAGTTGGAATTGCTATCAACCCTGCGACGAGCAGCAGAACAACGAGGGGACAAGGTCGATGGCTCGCTGCGTGATTGGGCGAGCGAACTCGCGGACCAATTATTGGAGTCATCACACGGAGCGAGTTTGTCGTGGGCGAACGAAGTCGTGCCGGGGAAGCCGAAATCCGATGATCCGTGGGTGCTGCGGGCGAGGGTTTCGCAAGATGGTGACAAGGGATCGCTGTTCCTCGACAGCTTGGTGAAGGGGGAGCAACTAACCGGGCAGTATCGCAGCGAGCCGTTTGAGTTGCCCGCGAAGCTGTCGTTCTGGTGCGCGGGACACAACGGAGTGCCCGGTGCGCCGTTCAACCCGAAGAATTTTATTCGGCTGCGGGACGCCTCGACGCACGCGCTGCTCCGCGAGGCGCTGCCACCGCGCAACGACACAGCTCAAAAGTTCGAATGGGACTTGGCGGAGTTCGTAGGTCAGTCTTTCCAGGCTGACCCGAAGGTTCCTCAAAGCGCTGAATCGAAGACGGGTCAGCCTGGAAAGGCTGACCTACGGCGCGGCTACGTCGAAATCCTCGATGCCGATGAAGGCAGCGGCTACGCGTGGCTGGCGGTCGGAAGATTTTCGCTGGAGGCACTCAATCCCAGTCGAGTTGTTGACCAACAGATTGCGGCCGCGAATCTCGCTGCTGACTTCCGGCTGTCTGATTTGAAGTCTCAAATCTCAGATCGAGTTCTCGCCCGCAACATCGACTCGCGAGCGAAAGAGGCGTTCGCTCGGTCGCTGCTAGTGCTGCAACCAGACACGGTGTTGTCGGCGCTAACACTGTTGATCAGCGAGACGTCGTTGCCGGAGTCACTGCGAGCCGACATCGCGGTGGCAGTCGCCTTGGCGAGCGGGGGCCGTCAGGCCCCTGATGCGGCCAATGGCCCAACAGAATCGGACTCAAAAAAGACGCCGGCGGATTCGAATGCATCAGGGGGCTCACGCCCCCCGCTCGCCAAGCACGAACTGCTCATCGCGGTCGTGAAGACGATACCCGAAAGACTGCAACTGCGTCTGGCCGAGTCGCTCGCTTCCGATGCGACTGGAGCGGGGGCCTTGTTGCGGCTCGCGAAGGACGGCCATGTCTCGCCGAGATTGCTGACTCGACCGACGGTCAAGCAGCGGCTCGACGCGATCAAGTCGGAGGGATTGGCAAAACAGATTGCCGAACTCACGGCCGGCTTGCCCGACGAAGACGCATCGCTGCGAAAGCTGGTTGAGCAGCGATGGAGCGTGTTTCTGTCGGCTCAGTCGAATCAGGACGTCGCTCAGCGGCCATCTGTCGAAGGAGGAGCGGAGTTATTCAAAAAACACTGCGCCGCATGTCATCAGATTGCCGGCCAGGGGACGATCGTCGGACCACAGCTTGATGGCATTGGGCAGCGCGGGTTGGAGCGAGTGCTGGAAGATGTGCTCGACCCGAATCGAAACGTCGATGTGAATTTCCGCACGACAACCGTTGTCACGACGGAAGGCAAAATCTTTTCCGGCCTCATCCGCCGCGAGGAAGGTGCGACGCTAGTCTTGGCCGACAACAAAGGCAAAGAGTTCACCGTGCCGCTCGCCGACATTGACGAACGAGCGAAGTCGAATCTCTCGCTGATGCCGGCCAACGTGAACGAGGTGCTGACCGAGCGAGAATTCTTGGACCTCGTCAGCTACTTGCTGTCGCAGCGGCAGAAAGCGGAGGTCGAAGCCAAATGACGAATGACGAAGTACTCAATGACGAAGCTCGAATGACAAAACCGCTTCGCCATGCCGTCGCTCTTCTGGAATCGCCACGAAGATGGCAAGGCACGAAGATCGGCTGACCCTGCCGTCGAGCGTTCGCGTGTCTTTAGTCCTCAAACAAGCGAACCCCACCGGGCTTGCCCCGGTGGCTCGCTGGATTTTGCACTACTCGACGTCACGCGAAACAAACGGCTCAGTAGTGCAGAATCCCGTAAACCACTAGGACAAGCCCAGTGGGGTCATTTAATGAGGTTTAGTTCACCGTCGAACTGACTTCAAAACTCCTCGATTGGCCGACCATCGCTGCGGGTGAAGAGGAGTTTCAGCGTTTCGGGGTTGATCTTGTCGCTGATGAAACGGACGGCGCCGTCGCACATCAAGGCGTGGAAGCCTCCTGTGCGCGAGCCAGTGAGCGACTTCAGTGGGTTCTTGAAGTCGATGACCAGATCATCGGGCTTGGTCCAAATCACGGCAGCGTCAGCGTGAGCTTCCAGAGCCAGGATCGTGCTGCTGGGTCCGTCCGGCACGTCTGCCAAACGCAGGCCCATGGGAATTCCATCGCCCGCTTTGCCGTTGTCTTCGAAGAGCGTCCCCGCTCCGCGCGGCACGACGTAACGGGTCTTGCCTTGTTTCGCGAGTGCGTCGTCGTTCGGCGACGCATACGTCGGCGGCATGCGTTCGATGAGTTTCTTGTTGTGCTCGCTGTCCCAGGCTTCGTCGAGATGAAATTCCTGGTACAGAATTCCCTGATCCAAGTACGGTAAGAGATAGACTCGCCAACTCAACCGAGCCTTGCCTTTCGCGTCCGTGCTGGCGGCAGCCGGGAAGGCGCGGTGCGTGTCGTGGAAGTTGTGCATTGCCAGCCCGATCTGTTTGAGATTGTTCATACTTTGCGTCCTTCGCGCCGCTTCGCGCGCTTGTTGAATGGCGGGTAACAACAGTGCCGCACCAACGGCAACGACGATCGGAGCCGCCGCGCCGACGTTACCGCTTGACACGACGTAGTGGCTTTCCATCTTCCAGCCGTTCGGCGTGCGCGCGGTCATCGTCACTGACGGCGCGAGATGTTGTTCGATGTCGGACAACGGCGGCAGCGGCGGCAGGTTGAACTCGATCCCCCGCTGAGCCAACTGCCCCAGCAGCATCGGCGAGAACGTGTTGACCAGAGTATACATCCCCTGCAAGCCCGGCTTCGGGTCGGAGAAGCCGACGGAGATTGGATTCGGCATTCGTTGGAACGCCGCTTGGATCACTTCGTGATCGGCCAGCGATTTCGGGTTACCCTTGCCGGCGGCGCCCAAGTGGCTGATGACCAGTTGCGGCGTCAGCCCGATGACCAGTTGCTCCTTCGTCAGCACCCACGTGGGCGCAACGGGGATCGGCAGGTTGTTGATCGTTAGCCGGTGCCCGGTTTCGCCGCGCGAGGTGAACTCGTGCAGCGCGACGGGAGCTTGTGGTCCGAATTGCTGGATCACGGCTTGCAGTTGCGTCATCAGGATGCCGAGCGACTTCGACAGTTTAGCGTGGTCGCGGACGCTCGCGGTGATGACGAGTCCCGGCAGTATAGACGTGCCGGCTTCGCTGCCGGAGGCGTAATAGCTCCACTCGTCCCCCAGTGCTGCGAGCACGTCGTCCTGCACCGAGAATCCGGATTGTTGAGCAAACTGCGTCAGCGCGGATTCGACCTGCTCGCGCGAGCCAGGCTGCACCTTGTCTGCGAAGCCCAGGATTTGTTCCAACAGGTGCGCGAGATCAATTCGCAACACCGAGGCTTGCGACGCGTTCGCCGGAATCTTCTTCAGCGACGCGATTGTCAGCGGCTTGTCCGGCGTGAGCGCGAAAATGCCTTGCGGCGCGCCGCTGATCGTGAGCGTGGCCTTGGTCACTCCCGCGACCGCGTCCAAACCGGACACGACCAAGATGTGCTGAAGCTGCATCACTCCCAAAGCGTCCAACACCGTCGCGACCTGCGAGTCCGTGAGCAGCGGCTGAATCGTCTCGAGCAGTTTCGCTCCGTTGATGTGCAACAGCAGCGACGGCCGGTCCACGGCCAATTCCTTCGAGACCCGCGTCAGCCACGACGCCGGCTTCGCGGACGCGGCCAGTCGCGCCAACGTGGCCTTCGTCGTCGCCTCGCCTAGCGTCACCACCAAAAACGAATCCTTGAAACCAAACCGCACGACGACTTGCTCATCCTTCGGCCGGAGGAACTTGACGCCGTCAATCGTCTCGTCCGTGTACTGGCCGCCTTGCCGCGTCATGAACGCCTTGAGCTTATCGACCGCCTCCTTGACGCGTGCGGACTCGCCACCGGTATCGACCACGATGGAAATTTCTGGAATCGGCGGCTGCTGCGTCAGGTCCAGCTTCGACCACGTCATCGCTCCCGGCTTCGTCGCCAGCGACTTCAGCAACAGCGACGCGTTCTCGATCAAGACATCGGCATCCGGCTGGCCCCGCGCCGCCTTCTTGACCACATTCAGCACTTCGTCACCAAGCTGCTGCACGAACTCGCGCAGCGACGGTTCGGACATCAGCTTGTCGATCCGGTTCTGGCTCTTCGGGTCCGGCTCGGTCCAGCCGTTCCAGGCCACGAAGACCAAACAGTCCTCGGTCGCCAGCCGCTCCAACGCCAGCTTGCCCGGCGACGATTGAGCGATCGCAGGCGAGACCGTTCCTACTGCCCACAGCACCGCGAACAGCGATAACAATCGACGAAATCGTAGATGAAACACGGGAGTCTCCTTATTTGAAGTTTGGGCTCTCCGCCAGATGGATTCGATGCGGACGCTGTTCGATGTTGCCGGCGGAGTCCTCGGCGTGAGCGGTGATCGTGTACCCGCCGCGCGTCAGGGCATCAAGGTCCAGTTCGATTTCCCATTCCGCGAAGTTATCTCGCAGGGCTGCCGCCGGTTTGCCGTTCACGAGAACTCGCGTGACTGTGCCGTTGTCCGATGTCGTGCCTCGTACATGCAATAATCGCGTGGCTGTGGGACCGAACGACCTGTGTGTGATCACCGTTGCGGGCGGCAAGTCGTCGATCGGGTCGAGCAATTGCGGGAAGTCGATGTGCGAGACCTCGGCCACTCGCGATTCGTCTCCGGTCAATTCCGCTTCGGCGCGGTAGGTGTCGGGATGAACTTTGTATTCCGGTGACCGAGTGCTCACGACTTGAGCGTGACGACCAGGACCGAACCAATCGTGAAAGTAGATGGGCACGCCCTTCTCGGTCTTGGGCGTCGGACGCGGGCCGCCACCGAGGTTGGCGATCGACTTCGCTTTGCTGTTGTCTTTCCAGTTGATGACTTGGACATTCCGAAAGTGCGAGACCGCGCGGCCTGTCGGGTTGTCGTCGGAGATTTGAATCAGCGGCATGCCGCCCGAACGGCAACCGTCAAACGTGAGGCCATCGACTGCCAACACGCCATGCTGTTCGCTGAGGTCGTCGTGGCCGCGATTGAACGGCTCGGTGTTGGTCTGGCGAATGGTCAGGTTGCGGTAGACGTGGTTGTCGAAGTTGGGGTGATAAACGCCGTAGTGCGACTGGATCGTCATGTTCTCGACCAGCAGCGACGGCACCTGCGGTCGCAAACCGTAGTGCACGTTCCATATTTTCGTGTTGCGGACGAAGAACGGATGCTTGGCGTCCGGGCCGACGCGATTGACTCCCTCGCCCAGGTTGATGCCGTACAGGCCGCGGCTGCTGTGAACTTCGTTGTCCTCGAAGCGGACGAACGGCAACGTGCGGATATCGACCTCCTGTTCCTGTCCATCGGGCTGCATGACCGGAAGCACGAGCTTGAGTTCACTGGTCTGGGTCGCCTCAAAGCGGAAGCCGTATTGACCGTTCGCCGCCGCGACGTTGCGAGTAAACGTGTTGAGGCTATTGGCCCACCAGAAGCCAGCCCCTTCGTTTTGATCGAACGGCAGCACTTGCTTCGGTAGCTTCTTGCCAGCTCGGGCTTCGACGGCCAGGTTGCGGTCGAGGACGTTGTAGACTTCGGTGCCGTCCTCCAGGAAAAAGCCGTGGCCGACACTGCGATAGCCGACGCAGTCACGGACAACGAGGTAGTTCGTCCCGTGAATCGTCAGCCAGCGATTGTGGCTGTCCCAGATCGAAGCTCCGATCACGGAACTGCCGCGCATCGTCGCACCGACCAAGTGGAAGTGCAGGCTGTATCGGCCGAGCACTCCCTTCTTGCCGAGATGCCGGAACTCGGCATAGCTGATCGCGCCGGTCGAGCCGACGTGATACATCGTGTGCCCGCGTTCGCCGTCGGGGTTGGCCGACTCGACGATCACGTTACGGCTGAGATTGGCGACTTCGCCGCGGAATTCGCCGTCGCCGAGATGCTCTGAGGCCAGCGGTTCGTCGAAGCTGAGCTTGTTGCCGTCGATCGCCGTGATCGTGCGAGACTCGGTCACGCCTTCTTTGTGGTCGTTGGGCAGAGTCGCCGTGACGATGATTTGATCGCCTACTCGCCAACCGCGCACGGGTTCGGCGAGCGTCACTTCTTTGGCTCCTTTGGCGGCCGTCGCGCCCAGTTTGACCCACGTGCGGCTGAGGGGCGCTCCGTGAAAGTCCATGCGTCCACCACAGCAAACAATCGCCGGGCAGGACTGCGGGTCCATGCCCGCCAGATGCACAAGCCGAATGAGCGCGGTGTGTCCCGCATCAATCGGCTGTCGTGGAGTGCCAACGAGCAACGCGGGAGGCTCGGACAGGGGCAACGCGGAGTTTTTCGTCAATTTCGTCGACTTCACTGGCTCACCCACATGGTCCAAGCAATCGAAACCTTCTTCGGAGACGTCGTCGCCATCCTCGATGCGGATCAGGCCAACATTCAAC
>CAZPUJ010000680.1:0-24044 GCA_964589725.1 uncultured Planctomycetaceae bacterium | reverse complement strand
AGCCTGTTGATTAAGTCGCCCCTGAGCTTGCCTCAGGGGTTCAAGCGTTTCTGCACTACTCGAATTCCTCGGGAAAAACGTAGTGCAGAAACGCGTAAACCGCCGAGGTGAACTCGGCGGCGGATTAATTCAACAAGCTCTGGCGAACGTGGCTACGACCAACTCGGACTGAGCTGTGTTCATTCGTCGTTGACGGGAATGCGAATGACCAGACCGGCAAACTTGCGCGCCGGCGATGTCGAGGCGGATGAGAACTGCTGGGAGTGACAACCAACGCAGCCGCTTCCCAGCGGGATTCGGCCGACACGCTGGTAATATCCCTTTCCGACGAGTTCGAACTCCTCTTTTCCGGCGGTGATCTCTTTGGCGGCCTGCTTCTCGAATTCGCTTTCAGGTTCGTGATGGATGCTCATCGCTTTGGTGTTCACCGAAATCCATCGCGTTTGAGTGCTCGATTGCTTGGCCATCTCGGCAAACACATCCTCCATCGCACGGGCCGGCAGGACCGAGCGATCCGCACGGAAGTAGTGGCGATGCATCACGTCCAAAGTCGCCTCGTAGATGTCGTGCATCAGCTTGGCCCGCTCACGTGCCACTGCCACAGAGACGCGATGCTCGCGATCCGAGGATTTGTCGGATGCGGCCATTTGGCGGGCGGCTGGACGGCGGGGCACGTCGCTCGTTGGTTCCTCGCTCGCGGCCAGCGTGACGTAGAGCGTCCCGGTGACCGCTGCGAAGGCACACAGGCCGGCACAGAATCGTGAATTCATGATGGCAACTCCTCGATCGCGTCCGCGAAGTAGAACCGCAGTGGCTACCTTCATTTGTGCCATCACACCACTTCGGGCAACGGCAGGTAGTTTTCAACCAGCGGCTGTGGCCGGCCGGCGGGGTCAATGATTGGCTTCGAGAGCGGGTTGATTCCGAGGTTTCGGTACAGCGTCGCGACGATTTCTTGGAAGTGGACAGGTCGGGTCTCGGCGTTTTCACCCAGTCGATTGGTGCTGCCAATGACTTGGCCGCCACGCATTCCGCCGCCGGCCATGAGCGCGCAACTGACCTGCGTCCAGTGATCGCGGCCGGCGTCCTTGTTGATGCGCGGCGTGCGGCCGAACTCGCCCCACGCAATCACCGTCACGTCATCGAGCATCCCGCGGTGATCGAGATCTTCGATCAGAGCGCTGAAACACTGATCGAGCTTCCCGCCGTGGTCGCGCACGAGTGCGAAATTCTGGCCGTGGCTGTCCCAGCGGCCGAAGGTCAGCGACACGCAACGAACACCTGCCTCCACCAACCGTCGAGCCAACAGCAACTGCTCATTCGCAGTCGGAGCGCCGTCGTATTGATAGTTGTAAGGCTGACCGTTTCCGTAGCGGGCTCGGACTTCGGGGGACTCTTTGGAATGGTCGAGCGCGTCGACCAGCTTGCTCGACGTGAGCACGTTGAATGCGGACGACGTGAAGGCATCCATCGCCGCCATCTTGCCGGTGTGATCCGTCGCGCGTTGGAGTCCATCCAAGCTGGCGAGCAGTTCCTTCCGATTGGTCAGCCGCCCGCCTCCCAGAAAGATGTTGATCAGAGCTTTATGACTTCGCGGCCCAGATCGTGATTCGGCTCGCAACAAGTCCGCAAGACCCAACGAGCCGAAACCAAATCCCATCGCGCCGACTCGCAGCACGTTACGCCGCGAAACCTGGTCACAAAACGAAAAGCCGCTCTGACCGATGATGTTCAACATGGCGTGGCGCTCGTCGAAGGCGGGGTGAGATCGAAGCTGGGTATGCAGGGAAGGATTGGTGGGGGGTCTCAAGAAACTGTCAATATCCGATCGTCCGTAAACTCCACCAGATCACGATGCTCATCGCGGTCAATGTGTAGATGAAGAGCGTTGTGAGAATCTTGCCGATAGTGCGTCCCGCCTGTGCATCCTCAAGCCTGAACTGATTTAACTCTTGGCGGTCGAACAGCGGGGATTCATCCACTGTGCTGAATTCGACGGCGAAGCTGTTAGGAGTAGGTGTCTGCAAGGCGACGGACATCAGGGAACCCTCCTCTATGATGCTGGCAATGATCCGATCAATCACTGAGGCGAGACAAAAGCCCACACAACGAACGTGCACATTCGATGCCGCGCGCTCGCAGCCACCATGCGATCGTTTATCGGCGGTGGCTTTCTGCTGAGCACGGCATGACTTTCGCGATGTGACGCCGTCGCCATGGAGTCAGAAATTCCTGAGCGATTCGCGCACAGTTCGCGCGCGGGCGAGCGGTTCCGCGCAGCGAGATTAACGCGAATGACTCCTCGATGGCCCTCACCAAATTGCCTGTCGGCACTCATTGCAATGAGGCTCACAGGCCGAAGGCCTGATGGCTTGGCTAGTCCTAAGTCGATGCCAGTCTGATCGGTGACGCTCGATCATTCGCAGCCCAACTGTGCCAAGCAGGATCAGCGCCAACAGCAGGCAGACACTCGTCAGCAACGGCCTCATGCCGAGACTCCCGCGGGACAATGCGTGATGCGAGCGAGATTATGGCAGCTCGACCGATTTCAGAAAGTCCGCCGCTGTTTCCGGCAGCACAGGATTGATGGACATGCCGCTGCCCAGTTCGAAGCCCGCAGGTGTCGTCAGCTTTGGCAGAATGTAGATGTGCCACAAGAAATAGCTCTTGTCCTCGTCGCCGCGTGGGACGGTGTTGATCGTCAGATTGTAGGCCGGATTCTCCAAGCCCACCGAGAGACGTTGCAGAACCGTCTTAAGAATCTCGGCCAGGGGCTGGAAGTGCCGACTCTCGACACCGCCGAACGAGGCGTGATGCGTCTTCGGGAGAATCCAGGTTTCAAACGGCACATGCGACGCGAATGGCAGCACCGCCACGAACTCCGCGTTTTCCGCGAGCACTCGCTTGCCAACAGCCAGTTCTTCATGCAGCAACACACAGTACAGGCACTGCCCTGTCATGTCGAAGTAGTCGGCCGCGATCCCCAGTCGCAATCGCAACATTCTCGGCACAACGGGAGTGGCGATCAATTGGCAGTGGGGATGTCGTAACGATGTGCCGGCCGCCTCGCCGTGATTCTTGAACATCACGATCATCTGAAACCGAGGATCTTGCAGCAGGTCGTTGTGCCGCTGTTGCAATGTGTGCAACAGAGCTTCGATCTGTTCGACCGGTTGCTGGCACAACAACCTGTCGTGTTCGGGAGCCTCGATGATGACCTCGTGAGCCCCACAGCCACCCCGCTGGCGAAATAACGGACGATGCTCGTCACCGTTCGCGTTCGATTCCTCGATCCGCAACGCGGGGAACCGGTTGGGAATGACTCGCACACGCCAGTTGGCGGGCTGATGAGTGCCCCAAGCCGGCACGCGATAGATTTCCGGCGGAGTCAGGTGTTCTTGGCCGGGGCAGAACGGACAGACCGTGGCCGTGTTCGCGGCCGCCTCCGCACACTTGTGTTGCCGGAATTCGTGCGGCCGTCGCGCTCGCGAAGGAGCAAAGATCACCCAGTCGTTCGTTGTCGGATCGTATCGCAGGAACGACATCGCGAGGCTCCTTCGGCATTAGGCCTGAGTAGCCTTGCAGAATCTCTCCGGCGGCTGCTCGCGCTCGTCTTCGCAAGAGCCGGTGGGTCTGTTGTTCAGCGAGCCAAACTCATCCTCGCCGAGCACTGTGTCTTCTGCAGCTTTGGTCATTTTGCCGCCGCAACAGAACGGCGCGTTCAAGTTCAGCTCCTGCTCGACCACATGCCCGCAATACTGACAATGATACAAGCAAATGTTATGCGGCATCATCGCTGGGACCTCTCCTTGGGGAACGGTGGGCTAACGGCTGACGATTACGGTGTTGATCACTCGCCGCACGCCGGATTGAGTTCGAGCCATCTCTTGAGCCAGTTGCTTCAAGTAATACGTGGAGACACTTCCGAAGAGCGTCACAACGCCATCCTCTATTTCGACCTCAAGTTGGGTCATTTCGTTGTATCCGGTCGCCCGCAGCGCCGTACGGATGCTCTTCAATGCATCCCTCGCGACTCGTTCCGATTCGAAGGGAGGCATTTCGGATACGATTCTGCGGTGCAATGACTGGCTAAACGTTACAGACTGAGCACGGTTGATTTCAAGAGCAACGTCACACACTGGGGACAGCATTGAATTCAACACGTTGGGTTTCTCCTTCCTTGGTGGTTGTGTGGCTGATGGAACCAGGGCCACTTACACGAAATCGTCCTCCTCCGACGCGAGGATTGTCTGGGCCATCTCCAGAAGTGGCTTGTGTTCTTCTTTAGCCATTTGTTGCAGACGCAGAAACGCCGCATGCTCGTCGTCGAGACCGCTCTCTCTCATCAGGATTCCCTTCGCGACTTCGATCAGATGACGCTCGTGCAGCCCGTGCCGCAGGTCGGTCACTTCTTGCCGCAGTGCTTGGAACTGCTCAAACCGCCGCCGGGCAATGACGATCGCCGGCTGCAAATCGGCCGCTTCGATCGGCTTGACCAAGTAACTCAGAACATGATCAGTCCCTGCTCGTTCCAGCATGTCGGGCGTGTGGTACGCCGAAACCAGGATGATCGGCACCGGATGCTGTTCAAAGATCAAGACCGCCGCTTGAAGGCCATCCAGTTCCGGCATCTTGATGTCCGTAATCACGAGGTCGGGACGGTACCGCACGCAGTCAGCGACCAATTGCCGTCCATTCGATGCACACGAAACGACTTGGTGCCCCAAATGTGGCAACACACGTTGGTAATACTCCCGCATGTCGGCTTCGTCGTCCGCCACGGAGATTCGCAAATCAGCAGCCATCAGACATCGCCTTCCTCGAAATTGGTGAGCGATATGCCTCGTCATTCGGGGCCATCAACACCACCGTAAACATGGCCTCGCGAGCGACTTCACTGACCACTCGCAACTGGCCTCGATTCTTTTTTCTAGAACCGCATGCCCCAGCCCAATCTCTCGGGCTTAAGTGGATCGGAACGGTTCCAGGATCTGCAGTAAGCCTGCGACCGGAATCCCGCAACCGATGTCGGTCACATCGACCTCGACCTGCTCCCGCATACGGCGTGCCGAAAGCGCCACTTGCCCACGGTCTAGCATCAACTCATAGGCGTTGCGAATCATGTTGCTAGAGGCGATGATCACTCGATGCGCGGTTGTTTGACAGGTGCTGGTGACAACTGTGCGGAATGTCCTGGATCTGTGCGACATCGCCCTGGCGAAAGCCGTTGAACTTGAAGACGCACATCGTTCGTGACTCGTTTTTCGACTTGATGGGACGTGGAACACCGTTTGCAAACCTCTCTGAGCGTGCTCGGTGACTTATCCTTCCAGAAGGAGACTTGTGATGAAGACAGCTCGATGGGGTTGGAGTGCATTGGCCATCGCGTTGATCGGTGCTGGTGGTCTGACGATGACGACGATGACTCAGTTCGCCGCCACCCAGGAGACTCAGCCGCCGAAGAAGGCCGAGCCGACACAAAAGGAAGCCGCGAAGGCTGCGCAGAAGGACGATGCGAAGCCGCATCCCGCTCGCCAAGGTGTGTCGAAGTTCATGCGGATGAAGTTGGAAGCGTCGCAGAACGTGCTGGCCGGACTCGCTTTGGAAGACTTTGAGCTGATTCAGGAAGGGGCCGCGAAACTCGAAGAGATGAGTACCGCGGAAAAATGGCGGGTCTCCAAAGACCCGCTCTATCGCGCGCATAGCGACGACTTCCAACGAGTGGCTCAGCGGTTGGTCAAGAACGGGAAAGACGGAAAGCTTGATGCTTCCGCGCTGACCTGGATCGAAATGACTATGCAATGCATCGAGTGCCACAAATGGGCGCGAGCTAATTTGATTGTGGACCAGCCGGCTCGCTAGCGAACGCGATTCTGAAAGGACCTCATCATGCTCAAGTTGCACAGCATTCTCTGCCCCACCGACTTCAGTGAATTCAGCGAGCACGCGATCTGCTATGCGTGCGAGTTGGCGGAAAAGTTTCATGGCGAACTGCATCTGCTCAACGTGGTGCAAGACTACAATGCGGTCGCACCGGGAACGGGCGAGATGTTCGTACCGTTCACTGATTGGCTACCCGAACTGCGCAAGCAATCGCAAGAGCAGCTCGCCAAGCTGCCAGGACCGGAATGGGCCTCGAAGATGCAAGTCAAACGCACCACGCGGGTCGGCGCCCCAATTGACGAGATCGTGAAGTACGCCAATGAGCACAACATCGACCTCGTCGTTCAGGGGACTCACGGCCGCCGCGGAATCAAGCACATGCTGCTGGGCAGTGTTGCCGAGAACATCGTCCGTTATGCTCCCTGCCCGGTGCTCACCGTGAGGAGCGCTCAGGCTTAACGCATTTGGGAGAACCAGGCCGGCCCAACGTCTCAATGGGTCGCCGGTTCGATGCCTCGGATCGTGAGGACCGGACAACAGGCGCTGCGGACGACGTTCTCCGCGACGCTGCCCATTAAGAGATGCTTCAACCCGGTGCGGCCGTGAGTCGCCAGCACGATCAAGTCGATCTTTTGGTGTGCGGCGTATTCAAGGATCTCGTGGATCGCGGGGCCTTCCTGATGCGCTCGCACGATCGACGGGCAACGCGCGGCGAGGTCGGAACTCGGCAGCGCGGCCAGTTTCTCGTGACAGACTTTTCGCAGTTCAGTGAGCCACTGCGGCATCGGAATCATCGCCGTCTCTGGGTTCAACGAGATCGCGTCGTAGCCCTCGAAGACATGCAGCAAATGCAGCTCCGCCTGAAACTTCGACGCGAGTTCGACCGCGAACTTCAGGGCGTTCAAGCTGACGTCACTGAAGTCGACCGGGCACAGAATTCGTTTGAGTGTGAGCAAGATAGCCATCCTTTACAAAACAAGGTGAGAAGCCTGGCCGATGACCTTGCAAGCTTGATGCCAACCGTGTGGCGCACGCGGCCCGGGTGCGGCCAATGGTGGTTCTGGAAGTGGCAATGGCCAGCGATCGCACGCGATCCGCGTGCGTTTCGATTACAGAATGTCCGCCGTATCGAGCGGTTTCGCGCATGGTTTGTGCCCACTCCGCACACCGATCCATTGGGCCGCACACTCGCCGAATAATGCTGGTTCATCACCGACACCCGAAGCGTCCGCGAGGCCGAACGCTCCGAATGACGATGAACTTCTCGCTCCGTGAAACAATCGCCTTCGCTGATATTGCGAGTCACTTGTGTCGGCATGGCCTTTGCCTCGGACGGTGAGCGAGCGATGACTTTCACAGAGGGTACGGATAAATGTGATGAGCAAGCATGAGCACGCAACTGTTTCAAAGTATAGCGATCTCTTTGCTGCTCGGCGGCTTGGTCGGCTTGCAGCGGCAGCATGTGGACTCGCCGTTGGGTGGCGTGCGGACCTTTCCGTTGGTGACGATCTTTGGGTCGTTGTGTGCGATTCTGGCGGAGCCGTTCGGCGGTTGGACGGTCGCCGCCGGTGTGCTGGCCACGGTCGCGGTGATTGCCTTGGGGAGCCAGCAAATCCGCTCCGAGGCGGATCGCGGGATCACCTCTGAAGTGGCAATGCTGGTGATGTTCGCGGTCGGGGCGTTGTGCGTGAGCGGGCCGTTGATGATCGCCGTGGCCGTCGGAGCCGGAGTGGCCGTGCTGCTGCAATTCAAGCCGCAATTGCATGGACTTGTGACGGAGCTCGGTGACGCGGACATCAAGGCGATCATGCAATTCGTCTTGATCACGTTCATTGTGCTGCCGGTGTTACCGAACAAGACCTATGATCCGTTTGGAGTGCTCAACCCGCACGAAATCTGGCTGATGGTCGTGCTGGTCGTCGGCATCAGTCTGGGCGGCTACATCAGCTACAGGTTTCTGGGGCATCACGCGGGGCTGGTTTTGAGCGGTCTGCTGGGCGGGATCATCTCCAGCACAGCGACGACCGCCAGCTATGCCCGACGCACGGTCGAGCAACCCGCGATGGTTCCCGCCGCGGCGACGGTGATTTGTTTGGCGACCGGCGTCAGCTTTGTCCGCATCCTGCTGGAAGTGGCGGTGGTCTCGCGGACGCTTCTGCCGGCTGTGGCTCCGCCGCTGATCGGACTGCTGATCGTCTCGTTGCTGTTCGCGCTCCTCTTTGGCCGCCGTGGCAGCAAGCCTCCAGAGACGATGCCGACTCAAGGCAACCCGTCCGAACTGAAGTCCGCGATCTTGTTCGGCGTGCTGTACGGCGTCGTGTCGGTCTCCGTCGCGGCTTCGAAGGAATACTTGCCGCACTCCGGTCTGTATGTGATCGCGGCACTGTCCGGGCTGGCCGACCTTGATGCGATCACACTGTCCACCGCACGGTTGGTCGAGTCAGAGCGGGTGTCGGTCGATTACGCGTGGCGCAGCATCTTGATTGCGGCACTGTCCAATCTGACCTTCAAATCCGGTCTCGTATTGGCGCTGGGCAATCGCAGGTTGTTCCGCGACGTCGCGTGGCTGCTAGGCTTGTCGAGCCTCTTCGGTGCAACCGTGTTCTGCTGGTGAAGGTAACTTGAGAATGAATACTCCGCGGGACGTGACTCATTCGCACGCCAAGTCTGTCTCCGGAAGGTCAGCGCGTCCGGCGCTATTCGTGTCTGACACTGCGGCGCGAAGACTGAACTCATCTGTGCCGACCGGAACCTCGACTGACACCGTTCAGGTGCTGCTGGTCCGGCTGACGCTTGCGACCGCCGTGTTTCCAGTGACGTGACTCGGATTTCACGACGTCCGATTGGTGTTCTCCATCGCGTTGGCGGTGTTCTGCGCCGGAGCGATCGCCACCGCTGTCGGATTGCTGCTGCCCTGGGCCTTGTCGCGGCTTCGCCAAGACCCCGCCTTCGGTTCGGGACCGGTCGCCACGGTTATCCAAGATGTGCTCAGCCTGCTGATCTATCTGACTGTGGTCAGTCTGCTAAGGCTGTAGTGGTCAGCAGACGTGCAACGGGAATCGTCAGCAGCGACAGCCGAACGTCGAGGTTGCCGGAGCGGCCGAGATCAAATGCCGACGGCTCGCTGATTTCATAGTGAGTCAAATTGCCGTCGCGCGAGTTCGATCGCGGGGGACAGATCGGCCAGCCTGATTGGCTTGACGAGGTACGCCTGCACGCAGGCCGCATTGGCACGCGGGACCAATTCGGGTGAGTAATGCGCCGAGACCAGAATCATCGGTACGCGATAATGCTGCCCGATTTGTTCCGCCGCGCTGATTCCGTCCAACTCTGGCATCTTGAGATCGGTGATGACCAGATCCGGCAATTGTTGCAGACAGTCCTCGACCAACTCGCGACCATTCGCTGAGCAAGACACGACGAAGCCTTGCGAGGCGATGATTAGCACAGAATCGGAGTCCTTGTGCGCATCGAACTCATCGACGAGTTTCTTTAGTTCCCGCGCTCTCTTGGCGCCTATCTCCGTTGAGCGAATATTGGATTGAAATCTGATCCAGTCTGCAGACCCGTGTCTCGGTTCAGTTAAAACTGGAATTCCTCACTGGTCGGGGTAGGTTACACCAACTCGACAGGAGAACCAGTTCATGAGCACTCAAAACAGTCGACGAAAAGCACGGAAGAATTGCACGCCGGAGGAGAAGATCGCGATTTTGCGGCGGCATTTGGTCGAGAAGGTGCCGATCTCGCAGATTTGCCAGGACAACAATTTGCAGCCCAATTCCTTTTATCAGTGGCAGCTCAAATTCTTCGAGAATGGGGCCGCCGCAATTCGGCAGGATGCGCGTGGGTAACGGCGGGAGGAGGATGCCAACCTCAAAAAGATCGCGGCACTCGAGACCAAGCTGCAACAGAAGAACGAGGTTGTCGCCGAACTTCTCCAGGAGCATGTGCAGCTAAAAAAATGAGCTTGGGGGAACTCTAACCGGAGTTTGGGTTCCCCATGAGACGCGCGACGAGGTCTGTGACTACGTTCGCAGTTGGGCCGGACCACCGAAGCGGCGGTGCCCGGCCGAGGTCACGCAGCGGAAGATCGTCGCCTGGATCGGCATCACGCCGAGCAAGTTTCACGACTGGAAAAAAACGCTTCGGCCAAGTCAACGAGCACAACGGACTCGTTCCGCGAGACCATTGGCTCGAACCGCACGAGCGGCAAGCAACTCTCGATTTTCATCAGCAACGGCCCGACGAAGGTTATCGCCGGCTGACCTACATGATGCTCGATGCCGATATCGTGGCCGTGAGCGCGGCGAGTGTCTATCGAGTGCTCAAGACCGCCGGGCGGCTGGCCCGATCGAACTGGGCTCCCTCCCACAGTCCAACGGCACGCTGGAACGCTGGCACAAGTCACTCAAGACGGAAGCCGTCCGACCGGGCTCGCCGCTCACTCAGGAGGACGCCCAGCGACTGATCACCGCTTACGTCAAGCACTACAACACCGTCCGGTTGCACGCCGCGATTGGTTACGTCACACCCGCCGATAAACTCGCTGGACGTGACCTGGCTATCTTCGCCGCCCGCGACCAAAAGCTCGCCGTCGCACGAACCGCACGACAAGCCAGACGACATGCCGCGCGAGTTGCCACCACAGCCGAACCGACAACGACAGACCCCGTCCCACGAGTCATTGTCCCAACAGCCCTGACGCTCATATGATCGATCCATCTGGAAGGAGGATAGGGCAACGCTGGGGAGCGCCCCGAGCGCCTTCCAGATGTCGAGACGGGAGCGGAGCGATTCACCTCGCCCTAGTCCTTCCTCAAAACCCGTTTTGACCCAATGCGATAAACCCAACTCGAAGTCAGTCAACTTCTCAACAACTTATCCCGCTCCAGAGAAAATCCATGTCACGTTGAACCAGCGCACTCGGCCTTCGTTCAAGGTGGTAGGTGTAGTCTCGGGCGTCGTGGCAATGTACTCGTTGTCCTTGGAGATGCGATAACCACTGTATATTAGGTACTTGCGCCCATAGCTCAGTTGGATAGAGCAACGGATTTCTAATCCGTAGGTCGGGGGTTCGAATCCCTCTGGGCGTGCTTACTTATGACGACGGTTTGAATTCCGTCACTGGTTTTGTCACAGTTTCGCAAATGAAAAGCCCCCTGCGTCAACAGGGGGCCGCAAGCCCTTCGGCTCGCTTTGGTGATCTCTTTTCCAAAGCCGGAGGTATTGCGATGAAGAAGTTTCCGAAACCGTGGTATCGCCCTGCACGAGGGCTGTGGTACGTCACCCTCAATGGGGTTCAGCACAACTTGGGGCCGGACAAAAACGCGGCCTTTGCTCAGTACCGGCAACTGCTTGGTCAGCCGGGGCAGGTTGCCGTTTCGCGTCACACGGTGGCGTCGATCGTCGATACGTTTCTCGACTGGAGCCAGAAGCACCAAGCCGAGCGGACGTATTTCCGCTACCGTGATTACTGCCAGTCGTTCATCAACTTGTTTCCCGATCTGCTCGTGGCGGAGTTGAAACCATTCCACATTCAAGAGTGGGTCGATTCGCGGACGCGGTGGGGGAACACGACGAAGCGGAGCGCGATCGTTGCGATTCAACGAGCCTTCAATTGGGCTGAGAAGCAAGGCCGCATTCCAATCAACCCGATTAGGCACGTGGAAAAACCGACGGCCGATAAGCGGGAAGTGTTCATTACACATGCAGAACACGTACGGATTCTGAAACTCATCAAAGATCAGGAATTCCGCGACCTCGTGGTACTCGCATGGGAAACCGGTGCTCGACCACAGGAGTTGTTTCATCTCGAAGCCCGACATGTGGACTTGGAAAATGCTTGTTGGTTGTTTTCCAAAAAAGAGTCGAAGGGAAAGCGACAGTCGCGGACGGTTTACCTGTCGGACGCGGCGTTGGAGATCACTCGGCGGCTTGTCGCGAAGTGGCCGGCCAGTCCGATTCTCCGAAACGCCCACGGACGGCCGTGGTGTGCAATGGCAGTCAATTGCCGATTCGAGCGGCTCAAGAAGCCGTTTGGAAAGAAGGTCTGCTTGTATCTGTGGCGGCATGGGTTCGCTCATCGGATGTTGAGTCAGGAAGTGGATTCGCTGGTGGTCGCGACACTCATGGGACACGTCGATACCACGATGCTCTCAACCGTTTATGGCCACCTCATGAAGAATCAAAAATTGCTCCGTGAGGCCGTTCAGAAATCTGTGAGTTGAATGAAAGTGATATTCAAGAGGGGAGTCTGTCCTCGATGATCGGGGGCAGACTCCCTTCGCTTTCAAAGCGGCAGCTTGATGTGCTTGAGTGTTTGTCGAGCCGCACGTCTTTTCGTCGCTATTCGCTCCTGCGGTCCTCGACGCGTGGATTCGAGGTAGTCCTGAATCTGTTCGTCGCTAACGCGAACGCCGGGACAACGATGGTGGCCGAGCTTGCCTGTTTCGATCAGTTGATACGCTGTCGATACCGAGCAATTAAGGAGCTTTGCGACCTGGCTGACTTTCAGCATGGCTCGTCTCCTTCGTCGTCTCCGTTTCGTTGCTGCGGGACTTCATGGCTTCCCACAGGTGTTTTCGGCAGAGGAAACCGTTCAAGCCATCTTTGAAAACGGCTTGCACTCCCTCGCCGTGGGCGAGGCACCACACGCATTTGCCCTCGCCGTAGCTCGTGATCGTCAACATCGCGCACTCCTTGGTTTCTGAGGAAACAACGTCTCCGGTCGCGGAGACGAGAATTGGCTCACCGAGCACCATGCTCTTGAGCGAAAGAGTGCGGACGCATCGGAAAGCGAGATGCGCCGCGAACGAATGAGTTGGGTTGATCCCGGCAAGTTCGTTGGCCACCAGAATTCGGCGACGCCACGAAACTCGCGCTGGGACGCCAGAGAGTCGGCAGGGCGACTCTCCGGCGATGGTTGGTTACTCCGCGTTGTTTTCATCGCGACCACGAGTGGCTTCGGTGTCGAGAATGAACTGCCACGCGCGATCCGTGAGGAGTCGCACGATCGGCAGATCGTCTCGCCCGAAGGTCGAGGCCGTCTTGAAGACATCGCCGTCCTTGTACACTCGTTGCACGCTGACCTTGTGAAAGGTGACATCACCGTTCTTCGTCTCGGCGATGTTCGCAAAGACGCTGGCGGTGATGCCGCGCAGGCGAATGACATGAACTGGCTTCACGGAGTCTTTTGAGGGAACCATAAAAATTGGGGGAACAGAAATAATCGGCGGAACGACGTGAGGATCACGTTGTCCGCCAGGAAACATATCTCTCCAATTGGCCGCTTTTCGCGACGGCACACGAACGTCAATTCTCGCCGCCCTGCCAGCGAGCGTGATTCCGTGTGTTGAAGCGTTGACAGCCATGATGGAGAACTCCACTTCCAAAACGAGTCTTGGAAGAATCGGAGTCACGGGAAATCGGCCGTGAAATTCGCGGCCATCGAAACTTGATGTTGGTCAGCGGGTGTCCGGAGGTGTCCGGACCCCTGTACCGGCAGGTGTCCGACCCCGGACACCCGCGTTGTTGGTGTGTGTTGTTTTGTATGTGTTTGTCCCGCCCCAGCTTGGGGGTGCCAGGGGCTTTCGTCGCTGTCGCTCCGAAACCCCTGGCCTTTGGGCCGTCCGTGGGGTGATCGCTCGCTGAGGCTCGCGAACCCCCGACGCTTGCTACGGCTCGCTACGCCCCAAAGGCCAGGGCTACCGCCCCGGCACCCCGCGAACCGACTCGACTTGAAATTCGATCCGTGAACGATTGACGGTCCAAATTGATGAGGTCGGTTCGCCTTCGGCACGATGCCGAAGCAAGCTGTCCCCCCATTTGTGTGTTTTGGATGTTTGTTGTTTGTTGTTTGTTTTGGAGAACGGCCGGTCATGACGATTCTCCTGTAGCTGGCGGGTTCGGCTTGATGAGCGCGACTGGTTCACCGTCCTTCGGATACCAGATGCGATCGTGCAGAAACGATTGCGGTGTGAGTTCATCGCACGCGCAGAACTTCCACAGATCCGCTCTCGGAGCATCGTGAAACGCGCGTCGGACAGCATCGCGACGGTTGGCGCTCGGAGCCACGAACAACACGGTGAAGCTATCGACGGTCGCTTCTGGAAAATGCCGACGATGAAGTTGTCGCTCGGCCATCGCCGCATAGCCTTTTGTTTTGCTCGCCGCCAAATGCCTCGCTCCGGTCGTGTTGCGATCGACTTCCAAATAGAAGACTTTGCGATGACCGCGAAGTTCCAAGAGGAAGGCCGCGTCAGGAACGCAGACCAATCGTGGGTTTTCATGGATTTTCGTGAACAGCCGAAATCGCAAATCGGGAGCCGTTTCCTGTGGACGAAGAACATCCCATTCGTTGAACCAACCGAGGATTTCAGTCTCAGCGTCGTTTTGGATCGCTTCGTCAATGACGATGTGCGTCTCGCTCACCGCCATCCAATGCAGGAGATGATGCGACTGAGGTTGTTGCGTGGCGACGCCGAGCCAACGATCATCACGGAGATGAGTCGCGAGGAACTCCGTGCCCTTCGCGGTTGGGAAATACACGGGGCACACCGTATTGCTATTCGGAACGACAAGCGTGACGGGATGGCGTTGGATGAGCTTTTCGTCGATGAGGGCCTGCAAACGACGGCGCGTGATTCGGCCGGTCGGGTCGTCAGCAAAGACGAGCCGTTGGACCTGGGCCCGGCTCAGAACAAAATGATGAGCGATGACGCGCAACGCAGCGATGTCGCGTTCAGTGAGCATGACCGACCTCAAGAGCAATAGCGGAATCTTTTCGTTTCGCAAAAAGGTGCCGAAGCACTCCAAAAGTGTGGAGCGTCGGCAGGAAAAGATTCCCGAGATCGGGAAGGTCTTCCAGGCAACCGTGCTGCAACGCATTTCTGCGTCATCCACTCGGCCGTCATCCGGAGGCTGATTGGCGTGCAATCAACGACGGTCAATGTAACGCCGGTTCCGATTTCGTCAAGACGCGGCTCATTCTTTGTTCCCGGAAAGCGGTGAACTTGAGAGGGTTCGGCTTCAGCCAAGTTTTGCCGGACCATAACTCGTCGAATCCTCAACACGAAACGAGTTGCCAACCGATATGCCCAGCGCATGATGCCGCGCGATGGAAATGTATCCCGACCTACAGCGGCTCGCGGACGATGAATCGGCGCGACAACGCCGCCGCCTAAATGCGCAGTTGCAGCTTGCGCTGATTCGCAAATACGACTCTTTGATCGAGCGAAACCAGCAACTTGCGGAACGGAGCGATTTGCCGGCGTACCTGATCACGTTCTGGCAAAAGGTTGCACGCATCCAATTTGAAAAGGCCACCGGGGTCGAGATGTCGCAGAAAGACGAATTGCGCGCGAAATTGCTCGACGCGGCCAGCTCTGGAAATGCCACCGTCGATGAGATCATCAAAGCAGTGCGCGCGGCTCACACGAACGGTTCGCCTTTGGCATCGCCGGAGTCGTTCGCAGGTGGCGGCGGCATTTGATTCAGGATTCGCTTCGCCGTCTCATTCGCGGGGATCACGATCTTTGGCTGATCGAATAGTTGGCAACGGAGCAGTTCCGCCTCACGTTCTGCGTCGAGTTTCGATCGAAAGAGTTCCGATTCAAAGTTCTTGGCCACAAGCTCGTCGTAGCGCCGTTGCAAACTCGCCGTTTCGACGACGGGCAGTTCATCAATCTTCAAATCGTACAAGCGATCGTCGTCGCGTCTTTTCAAGAAAGCGCAGCCGGTTTTCTTCTGTCGAACGAGACGGGCCAATTCGAGCCTTTGTTCGTCGAATGAGGAGTACGTCTTGCTTGACACCTCGACGAAGTCTTCGTGAATGGGGACCAAGGTTTCTGATCGGCCGAAACTGGCGGATGAACCTTGGGATTGCTGCTGGGATTCCGACGAACTTCGATCTGAAGACGTGCCCTTACTGATATGCGGCAGCATTTCCCCTGGAATGCGCGTCTCGCTGCGTTTGTCACCTGACGATCGTCCCGAAGATTTGTCTTTCGACGACGATTGGTTGGTAGAATCCGAAAAGTTCTCAACCCATTCTCGGTGATGTCCGGCGATTCGTTGTCGCCGCGTGTACAAGACTTCTTTGAGTTTCTTGGAATCGAATGAGAGTTTGGCAAGTTCGTCAGCGATGATATCCGCATCTTCGCCGTCGTTGGCGAACATCAACCGCGATCGCGCCTGCCAGATGATTGTCGAAAGGTCTATCTTCTCTTTGATCAGTTGCGAGAAGGACTGGTGGGCCAGAATCATTCTCAGTCCGAGTTGCCGCACAATGGGAATCGCATCAACCAGGTCGGGACCAACAAAGTGCTGAAATTCGTCGAGTAGCAAATAGGTTGGATCAACCTCTTTCGGAGTCATGTTCATCGCCGTCTGGAGGACTTCATTCACGACGAAGCCGCCGATGGCATCTGCGACATGGCCATCCAGTTTTCCAAAAGGCTTGAGATTCACAATCACAATGCGACGCTCGCGGATGAATCGCGCCACGTCGAACCGATTCACGACTGACCCGAACATCCGTCGCAGGATGCCCGACTCGAAAAACGGCGAAAGGCGATTCCGGGTCGAATCAAGTTGCTTTTCAGCTTCGCCGCGCGATTTGAGCATGTTGTCCCACATCACTCTTCGTTTAATCGGCATCCGCTTCAGGATCGCTTCATGCTCGTCGGTTCCGGGGTAGAGCAGCCATTCGGCCATTGAGATCGGCAGCCCCATCGCGGCCAGCGTGAAGAAACTCGCGAACATCCAACGTCTCAAACGAGGCATCTCCGCGATGTTCTGGCTCTCCCACGCGCGCTGGACGATGTCCACGGCGCGACCGACCTGAAAATAGAGTTGCTCTTCTGTATTGTGGAGCAGCGGATTGAACGTCAAAACCGTCTCTTCGCGTGCCGGCTCCAAGTAGACTAGCCGTTTGCGGACATGCTCCGGGCAATACCGCTCGCTTGCGATCCACATGAGCAGGTCGTGGCTCAAGTTGCCCATCGGATCGACAAGAAAGAGCGCGCATTTCGGGCGCGGCGTTGCCAGCAGGGGCCGGAGGATGGTCTTGATCGCCGTCGTTTTTCCGGTGCCCGTCGCTCCAAACAAGTGCAGATGCGTCCGGAAGTGATCCGGTTCGAGGGACACTCGCTCTTGAGTGGCTTGTTCGGTTCCCAAGATGATCGGCAACATCGGAAGACTCTCGACTGAATGACGCGCGAGCCGCCGCCGCACGATGTGGGATCGCGGCGATCATAGTCTGACCGCCCCTCGGCAGGAACGACCACATATTGATTGGCGTTGCTGTGTACGTCGAGTCCCACTTCCTGACGCATTCAATGACCCAACTGTCGTCGAATGGCGTCGAGGACCGCTTCCACGTCAGCGTCCGTCGCGTTTTCTTTCCTGAAGGTCATCATCACGTCAGCCGTCTCAGTCCGGAATCGACGCTGTCGTTTTTGAACTCCTGTCGTCCGAGTCTTGCTGCTGCCCATTGAACGAGCGATGAGTGCTTCCGTCTCTACCGCCGTGAGCTTCGAGTGGCGGATTTCATCGGCAACGGCTTTCTGTTCGCTGCGAGGTAACTTTGAAAGGTTGTAGAGATGCCGCATCGTGAGCGTAGGAGCCGCGTCGAATTGCTCGCGGGCCATTTGCTGGACTTCGGGAACGACGCGGTCGTGGATGCCGAGGAACTTGCTGATCTCACCTTGCGGCTTACCGGTCAGGTCCGAAATCTGTTTCTGCGAGAGATCGAATTCGTCGCGGAGGCGAGCCAGAGCGTCGGCGGTTTCTTCGGGACGGAGATCGGCACGTTGCCAGTTGTGGACGATTTGATCGACCAAGACATCTTTCGAGTCGCCTTCTTGAATCCAGCAGGGAAGCTCGTCGAGACCAAGCCGCTCAGCAGCGAGGAAGCGGCGGCCACCGTCGATGACCATGTACTTGCTTGTGGCGGTGTCCCAGCGGACTGTGAGCGGTTGCTTGATGCCGCGTGACTGAATCGACGCGGCGAGGTCAGACAGTTCTTGTTCGTCGAAGACTTTTCTTGGCTGAGTCGGATCGGGGGCGAGTTGCTCGCGCCGGATCAGGTACGAATTCGGCAACCGTCGTCGGCCTTGATGATCCGGCGGGACGGCGGCTTGAGTCGGATCAAGCGACAGTCCCGACTGGCTCCCGAACGCCGCCGAGGCCGCGGACATCGCGGACTGTTCGGAGCCTTTCCGAACGGCGTTCGATTTCGGCGAAGAATTCACGGGCGACGTGACTGGCATGGGAACGGGGGGAATGAAGATTGACGGGGATGCGGTCCGTCACCGCTTGCTCGAAAGTCGAGAGGTCGGGGATGAACGTCTCGAAAGCGTCTTCGCCGAAATGCTCACGAAGTTGCTTGAGGTACGTGGTTTGATATTTCCGCCGCCGTTTGAAGCGAGACACGACGAAGCCGAGCAGTTGTAGGTCCGCGTTGTATTGCTGTTGGACATGCTCATACGTCTTGAGGACGTGTTGTGTGCCGAGTGCTCCCCACTGTGCGGCTTCCAGAGGGACGAGTAAAAAGTCCGACGCACACAACGCGGCATACGTGATGAGCGAAATGTCGGCAGGGCAGTCCAGCAGGATGTAATCGTAAAAGTTGGACGCCTCGCGGAGCGGATCGACCAGAGACAGCACGAGGCCGGACGACTTCCATTGAGCGGGATCGGTGAGGTTGTAGTGTTCGAGTGCGAAACTGCCGGGGATCACGTCGAGACAAGAGAACGCCGTCTTGCGAATCAGCGTCGACAGATTGGGATCAATCGCCGGATTGAAAAACGCATCCGTGCCGACGCTGCCGTCGAAGTTCGGAAGCAAGCTCGTTGAGATGTTGCCTTGCTTGTCGAGATCGAGCACGAGGCACTTACGGTTTTGCTCTTGGCAGACTCCGGCGATCAACCAGCAAGCATGTGTCTTGCCGACTCCGCCCTTGAGATTGAGCGACGTGATGACGGTGGCTCGACGAGCGGTTGGTTCAGGCACGTTCACGAGATTACCACAACTTGCGCCTTTGCCCGATTGACAAGCAACGCACTCTGTTGGCCGGTCAAGAAACTTTCTCCGAGAAACTTTCGCGAACAGGACATCGTTTGTTTTTCGCGTCAATCAGCGCTTCACGACAATCGTGGTATCGTTCGTCATCGAAATGCGACGCCGTCTTCCGATTCGGCCACAAAGGCATCACTCGCTCTCCACGGCGAGTGCCCAACTGAGTCTCGTCGAGCACGCCCTCTGCCCGCTCGATTCGGCCGCGTCGCTCCGGCCGAATTTCACCTTCGAGACGTCGTATTACTTTTCGGATCGAAGCCGGAACCGAAAGAAGGCCACGGTTCGGATCGGTGGACTGGATGGCCTCTCAGCTCACGATGAACTCTATTTGTGGGGACTGCTCGCACTCGCACTGTCGCAACCGGAGCCGGGTGCGGAGTTCATGGCCACGCCGTACTTCTGCCTGCGACGGCTGGGCATCGTGGACGATACCAACAAGGGTGGCCGTGAGTTCGAACTCTTCCGAGCCGCCATCAAACGTCTCGCCGGCATTCGCTATCAGAACGACTTCTTCTACGACCCGATCCGGGGCGAGCATCGCGCCGTCTCATTCGGATTCTTGAGCTACAGTCTCCCGCTCGGTGATGATTCCGGACGCGCATGGCGGTTCGTCTGGGACTCGCTCTTCTTTGAACTCGCTCATGCGAACGGCGGTGCCTTACGATTCGACTTGTCTCTTTATCGACAGCTCAGTCCTGCTGCTCGGCGGTTGTATCTGTTTCTCAAGAAGCTGTTTTGGCGGGCGGAAGAGACGCCCGTACTCAATCTGCGACACGTCGCCGTGGACGTGCTCGGTTTCGCGGCCACGACGGAGACCACACCACTCCGTTGGAAGGTCGCACACTGTATCGAGCAACTGCGAAAGGCAGAGATCGTTTCGCTCCCGGCCGGCGTGACCGATGCCCGCCGCCTCTTTCGGAAGCAATCGAAGGGACAATACATCTTTCAGCTTCTGCGTGGTTCACGATTCGATGCCCAGGGCAACGAACAGAGTGTCGAGCCGACGGACACGCCACTTTATGAGCCGCTCAAGTCGATCGGCTTGGATGACCGCACGATTGCCCGCGTCATCGGCAAATACTCGCCACGACTGATCGAACAGTGGGCCGACATCACACTCGCGGCCGTCGAACGCAACGGAGAGCGTTTTTTCAAACGCAGCCCGCAGGCGTACTTCATCGACAATCTCAAGGCCGCAAAGGAGTCTCGCCGCACGCCGCCGGATTGGTGGCACGAACTCCGCAAGCAGGAACTTGCTCGACAACGCGAACACGAGAAATCCAAGTCTCAGATTCTTCGATCAGATGACGATGCGTTCGAGGAATACCTTCGCGGTGAAGCCCGCGAAGCATTCGGGCGCGTGATGGCGCGTCTGATTGATGATCTTCAAAAGTCCGGTCGATCCGCGAACGAATGCCAGGAGCAGGCTCGCCAGTTCACACGGACGCATTTTCTGAACCGCTTCCGGCAAGAACATCCTGAGTGGCAGAGCGACGGCCCGACACGATTGGGACAGTCTTTGAACCGACCAAGCTGAGGCACCGGCAGGTGGACTCCGCAGACGATTTTCGATCCGCACTGGTGGACTCTGCGAACGGTTCTTGATTCTCGCTGGTGGACTTGGCGGACGATTTTTTGTTGGCCGAATGCCAAGAGAACTGTTGGCTGTAGCGGAAATCGCTGCTTGGAACGGTTACGCCAAAAGATTGTTTACAAAATATCTGCAAACAAAGGACCGAGCGGAGCACGCTGCTTTTGAAAAAATGATGGGAGATTGATGAACGTTGGGACTCGCTTCGAGAGTCGCAAGGACGACTCCTCAACAAGTCGCCTACAATCGCCGACACGGAGGTTGCAGAGTCCGCCGCGCCCGACGGGACTGTCGGCGGGAGCGCCGGCGGGTGGAACCCGACTCGGCAAGGGCTTGGCGGAGCCAACACTGACGCCACGATGAGGGCACACCGTCGCGAGGCTATCGCCCGCGACCCCCACGGTTACGACACGCCGACGGGACAAGACTGTCCCGATCAGGCGGCTTCACCGTGGGGGTCGCGGCCTCCGGCAAGGCCCGCGACGGTGTGCCGCACCCCGCTCTCGACGCCAGAGGCGACACTGCTGGCCGCCGACCTTCGGCCAGACTTGGCGCACCGCTCTGCTCCGCGTTGGAGGACCGGCGGCGTGTCGGCGCAAAAAAGGCGACTCCACTCTTCGGCGCGGACGCAACTCCGCAAATCAGCAGGAACACCGCAGCAGACTCACCACAATGACACTACAAGCCCGCGCCGCCGCCCAAGGCGGCGATCACTCGCCAGCACGATGACGGATGACCTCGCACTCTTCAAAAGTCAGCGACTCCGGTTGTCGTCCTGCGAACACCCCGCCGAACATCGAATTCGACCAACCGAGTTTTACCTTCACCCCATCGGATTGGCTGAGCCGCCAGAGAAGTTCCTTGAACCCCACTTCACCTTCGGCATCGTTGTCGGGAAGCAGCACGATCCGCCCATACGCGGTCTTGCGAGCGAAACGCGAGAGCTTCTCAATCTGCTCGTCGGTCGCCTTGTTCGAGCACAGGCCAACGGCGGCGACACCGAGCATATCCATGCGAATCACGTCGTTCGGACCTTCGACCACGACCAGCCCCACGCTCTGCAAAGACTCGCGGATTTGCGGTTCCTGGAGCCGCCCCGCTCCGTTCTGGCCGTAGAGTTCCAAGCCGCGATGAAAATCTTTCACGAAGCGATGCTTCATCGGCCGCTTGTCATCGGGGCGTCCAGCTTGCTCCCATTCGAGCCAATGCTGTTCAAACTGCGGATCGCGGCCGAAGTACGAGAGGATGTCATCCTGTTCGTTGCTGTAGGCGTAAACGATTCGCCCGCGCAGCAAACTGGACGCGCTGTGCGGCAGGTAGCCCATGCGCCATTTTCGGCAGACATCCGGCGTGAGAAACGGTCGCGAGCGAAAATAGGCCGCAGCCGCCGGTGACATCTCAGCCACATCCACGACGAGTTGCTCGTGTAATGTCACGAGCGAGCGGGCGCGTTCGTTGTCCGAGTGCTTCAGCGGGATGTTGCGACGGACGGACTCAGAGGTTTTCGGTTCTGATGACACAAGCACGGGAGCAGTGGCGGTCGGCGTTGGCGCTCCCGACAGCACGACATCCACCTTGCCCGCAATCTCTTGAAGGATGCGAGCCGCCTCTTTGAACTCGTCGCCTCGGAGCTTCCCGCTTGCCGGCGGGCGATGATGTTTGAAGCCGTGAATCAGCGTCAGCAAGTTGCCGCGTGTGCCGGTGACGTGGCAGTAGATTGGGTTCTGCGGTTCGTCGAGGTTGATCGTGAGTGCCCCGTAGGAACTTTCGCCTTTCCCGCGTTCCGCGAACACCGATGGAATGCGGACTTCGCCCGAAGCGTCCGCCGGGAACGGCACGCCGAAGAACGTCGCCACTTGGTGCGGCGTGACCTGCGCGATCAGCTCGTCAACGTTCACGTAACCATGTCTCGTGGGAGCCATCAAGTCGAAGGGGAAGCGAAACCAGGAGGGGCAAGGTACGCTTCATCACACGACATGGCAAATTCTTCTCTCCGCTGTGTGATCACGCCTCGCGACCTGGAAGTGCTGGCGGCCCTCGACCGGTGTCCGCTCACCGCGCAGCAACTCTTGAAGCTGAGCCGCTCGTTCTGCCTGCCTTTCACCACCGAACGCCGCGTGCGCGAGCGGCTGCAACAACTCGAGCAGCATTACTGGTTGACCTCCTGGCTGTACGCCACTGCCAGTCGCGGCGGCTCGCCGAGCTACTGGAAACTGGCACGCGACGGCTACCGCGTGCTGCACGGCACCGACGCCATCTTGCCGAAGCGACGTTTCTTCGAGGAGATCGCGCTCGGCCATCATCACCACACGAAATGTTTGGCCGATTTCCTCGTGTGGACGTTCGTCGCTGCTCACCGGATGGGCATCGAGGTGCGTTACTTCGCTCGCGAGAATTCCGTCCGCATGGAAGCCGCCGGCTCGGTGCTCTATCCCGACTGCGCGTTCCAAATCTTCACGCCGAGCGGTCGAGCCTTCAACTTCGTCGTCGAACTCGACAACGGCACCGAACGCATCTGCTCGCCTCAGGACGTCGAGTCCATCGAACGCAAGCTGCGCGGCTACGACCTGCATCAGTCCACAACGCCATCGTTCGATCACGGCCGCTTCGTGGTGCTGTTCGTGACGACCCGGTCGTCCGATCGGCTGACCCACATCCTGCAAGCGGCGGCTCGCATCATGCGGAATCCGCGACGAACCCTCTTCTTGGGCGTGACGCTCTCGGCATTCCTCAGTCACGACGCGCCGCTGACCGCGCCGCTGTTCCACTCGCCGACCGGCCGCCAGCAATCGTTGATTCCCGAAGACTCGGCGATCCGCCGAGCGTCAGCCCCCGGACAACTCGCAATCGCTCCGCATCGTCCAGAGCCTCACGGCGACCGACTCGCGACAACGCGCGGGACTCCGACGCAGCTTCCCATCGCCGCGTGACGGTTCGGCACGAACCGTGATACGCTTGAAGTCCTGTCGAATGACCGACGATCGGTAGTGTGGAGCCGGTGAAAGAACCGCTCCTTCCACTGGTCACCACACGTCCCCGGAGTTTGTTCGCGAGATCACGTCCCCGGCGCTTGTGGTGAGCGCCCCAGGACACTCCGGGTGCTTCGGGCCAAAACCCCCGATCCGTCCGCCAGTGGAACTATCACGCCCCGCCCGGTCGCGGCAGGCCCGCCCCGGCGAGGATTCACGGCACGACTCAATGGGGCGGGAAAATTTCAAAAGATGGAACGTGTAAAGCTCACGACCGTGGCGTTATTCGCTCCATGTGTCTAAGGTCAGACCCGGAACGAGTTCAAAATCGCTAATGTTCCGAGTGACCAAGGTGAGACGGCATCCCCGCGAGCCGCTGGCATGTTCCGGGATGCCCTGATGCCCACAACGACACGACGTCCGTGTCGAGCAACCAGCGGGTCATGGTTGTGATCCCGCTTGGTTCGCCGTCGCGCGATATTCGGCGAGGGACTCAAGATACTCCGGCAGGTACGGATTCTGCC
>CAZPUJ010000679.1:0-11816 GCA_964589725.1 uncultured Planctomycetaceae bacterium | reverse complement strand
CAATCCGACGAAAGCGCGATCGCTCGAAGGCCGGATACGCTCCGAGAGCTTTTCAATCTGGCCGGACTGGTCCCGAAAGTTGCTCGACGAGACCGGCATCGACAACGGTTTCATGAATTGTGGCGGCATCGAGTTGTCTCCCGACCGATCACCCCGCGAACTGGCTAACCTCGCGAAGGTGTGGCGTGACGAAGAAATGGTTGTCGAGGAGTGGTCAGCTCGTGAATTGCGAGACGCCGAACCCGGTCTCTCTGCGGAGATCGAGCAAGCGCTTTTTCTGCCGGAGCTTTGCCAAGTCCGCAATCCGCGACACCTCAAAGCGTTGATCGCCGCTTGCACGATTCGCGGCGTTGAACTTTCACCGGGAACGCCGGTCAGCGGTTTTGAGCGAAGTGGCTCGCGCATCGATTCGGTCCAAACAATTGAGGGCCAAATCCCCGCCAGACAGTTCGTCGTTTGCAGCGGCGCGTGGTCGCAGGCGGTGCTCGCACAAGCTGGTTGTCGCCTGGATGTCAAACCGGTGCGCGGCCAGATGGTGTTGCTCAACGCCTTGCCGCCGCCCGTGCGGCGAGTGATCGAAGTCGGCCCGCGTTACGTTGTCCCTCGCGCGGATGGCCGAGTGCTCATCGGTTCGACCGAGGAGCATATTGGCTTCGACAAACGCAATACAGCGGAAGTGATTGCCGAGTTGCTTCGCTTTGGCGGTGATCTTGTTCCCGCACTCCGGACGGCCCGCTTCGAGCGTTGCTGGTCGGGGCTGCGGCCCCAATCAGGCAGCGGCGTGCCGTACATTGGCCGAGTACCCGACAACGACAATCTCTTTGTCGCGGCCGGCCACTTCCGTACTGGCATATTATTGTCGCCGATCACTGCCGTGCTCATGCGGCAGTTGTTGCTCGGACAGGAGTTGTTGATTCCGCTGGATGGACTGAGATGTCCCACTGCATAACGGCACCAAAACGGTAGCCCAGGCCCTTGTGGCCTGAGTGATTCCGCGTCGCTGAAAAAACGGAGTCGCTGAAAAAACGGAGTGAGATTCGTCAGGCCACAAGGGCCTGGGCTACACAGGAAACAGACGATGTTCCGCGTCGCCATCATCGGAGCCGGCCCAATCGGACTCGAAGCCGCGCTGCTCGCGCGGCAACTTGGTCACGACGTACAAGTCTTTGAAAAAGGCCACATCGCCGAAAACGTCCTCGATTGGGGTCATGTGCGGCTCTTCAGCCCATTCGGTATGAACTCATCTGAGTGGGGCAGGGGGGCGGTTGCTCGAACGTGGGGAGCGGATGCTCTGCCGCGAGCGGATGAGTTGCTGACGGGTGCCGAATTCGCTCAGCGATATTTATTGCCGCTCAGCCGGCTGCCTGAATTGGCAGGTTGCATTCACGAGCAGTGCCGAATCGTCTCGCTCGGCCGCCGACATTTCACAAAGACCAATGGAATCGGTTCCCCCGCGCGAGGAAGCGATCCGTTTCGATTACTGGTTGAGCACACCTGGACAAACACCAGCTCGGACAATGCCAACACGCTGCCCGTTTTTGACGATGACTCGGACGAGGAGCCAGATTCGTCGGACGAACGACGTATCTGCCGCGTCCAAACCGTCGTCGAAGACCATCACATCGACGAACGGATCGAGTCGGCTGATGTCGTGCTCGACTGCTCGGGGACGTATCCGCATCACAATTGGCTCGGAGCCGGCGGGATGCCCTGCATCGGCGAGACCGCTTCCCTGAATGCCGATCATTACCGCCTGCGACCGATCACGCCGGAAGAGTTTGCGACCAAGATCACCTTGGTCGTCGGCTCTGGTTTCTCCGCCGCGACCAGCGTGGTGACCTTGGCTGAGTTGGCGAAGGCGGCCCCGCGAACGAAAGTCCTCTGGTTTGCGAAATCACAACCGGGACAAGCCATGTTCACCGGTCCCATCGCGCGCATTCCGAATGATCCGCTGGTTGAGCGCGATCAACTTGCCGCCAACGTCAACGAGTCAGCAATTATCGGTCACGTCTTGCGTACGTCATTGCCGGAGGTCAAGCATCATCCGGTCGTTTGGTTTGCCGACGTCGCGATCAAGAGCATCACGCCCACTCAAACCTGCCGTGACTTCAACGGCTTTGAGGTTGAACTGGATTGGTCAAGGACCACAGCGCAGGGGAGCAGTCTCCCCAACCCACCCCCGCGACTGACCGTTGATCGCATCATCGCCAACGTTGGCTACCGTCCCGATCGGTCGATTTACGAAGAGCTTCATGTCCACGAATGTTATGCGACACAGGGGCCAATCAAGCTGGCGGCGAAATTATTGAGCGAGGCGTCACCCGATTGTTTGACCCAAACGAGTCACGGTGTCGATGCCCTGAAGAATCCAGAACCCAACTTCTTCATTCTGGGTTCCAAGAGTTTCGGCCGGAATTCCAATTTCCTGCTGCGCGTGGGCATCGAACAGGTGCGAGACGTCTTGACGTCGACTCCTTGACACACTGGGTGGCGACGGCGAATCTGCATTCGGACGACAAACTCGAGAGTCGGCTGCTTCCTCGAAGTAGACCCGCAGTGATGATGGGGTAGCTGAAGTCGTGAGACTTCAGGCTCCGAACTCTCACGAGTTCGGCTACTGTCACGAGGTCTTTGCGAGTCTACTTAGGACCGATTGCCGTGAAGCTGCTGTTGTTTAGTGACCTGCACACTGATGTTGCCGCCGCTCGGCGCTTGGTCGAGACGGCGCGTGTTGCGGACGTCGTCATTGGAGCCGGCGATTTCGCACGGGTGCGCCGCGACCTTCGCCCATGTCTTGAAGTCCTGAAGTCGATCGCCTGTCCCGCCGTCATGGTCGCGGGCAACAACGAGTCGACCGAGGAACTGGCGGACGTCTGTGGAGATTGGCCGCAAGCACACGTCCTGCATGGCAGCGGAGTGAACATCGCGGGGGTGGAGTTCTTCGGGATCGGTGGGGGAGTGCCCGTGACTCCGTTCGGGTCTTGGAGCTACGACTTCACCGAGGATGAAGCCGCCCAACTCCTGGAGCACTGCCCGAGGGGCGGCGTCTTGGTCAGCCACTCGCCGCCGAAGGGGGCTGTGGACCGATCTGCCACCGGCGAAAGTTTGGGCAGTTCGGCAGTTCGCGCGGCCATAGAGCGTTCACAGCCCGCATTGGTCGTGTGCGGACACATACACGCGTGCGCAGGACGAACGGAAACCATCGGTCCTTCGACGGTCATCAACGCCGGACCGGCAGGTGTCGAATGGGAATTGTGAAAGTCGACCATTCCCATTCACGTTCGAGCGCGTGAAGAAAGCCTCCCAAATGATCACGAACGAAGCGACTGCCACCACGCCCGTTGTCGAACTCGGCTCGCTGGACGAGCTCTGGTTTCAGGTCGCGGGGACGCGATGCAATCTCACCTGCACGCATTGCTTCATCAGCTGCAGCCCGCACAACGACAAGTTCGGGTTTCTGACGTTGGCCGAAGTGGAGCGACGCATAAACGAGTCGGTCGCTTGGGGTGTGAAGGAGTATTACTTCACTGGCGGCGAACCGTTCCTCAATCCCGACATGGTGGCGATCCTCGAAATGACGATCGACTTCGGACCGGCGACGGTGCTGACCAACGGGACGGTCTTGAAACCTGAATGGCTGGAACGGCTGCGAGCGGCGGAGCAGGGGAGTCTCTACTCGCTGGAGTTCCGAGTTTCGATCGACGGCCCAACGCCCGAACTCAACGACCCGATCCGCGGTCCGCGGACTTTTGAACGTGCGATGCACGGCGTCGAACTGCTCGTGCAACATGGCTTCCTGCCGATCATCACGATGACGCGTGTCTGGGACGAGTCGCAGGACCATGACGTCCTCAGCCATTTCCGCGACGTGCTGCGACAGTATGGGTACGACCGAGCGCGCTTGAAGGTGCTCCCGCGTTTGCTCATCGGGGCCGAAGCAACTCGAACCTGTGGCTACTCGCGGTCAGATCGAGTGACGGTTGAGATGCTTGTCGGCTACGACACCTCGCAACTCATCTGCCAACACAGTCGCGTCGTCACCGACCGAGGTGTCGCGGTCTGTCCGATCTTGATTGACTCGCCGGAGGCAATTCTCGGCGACACGTTGCACGACGCGAATCGCGGTTTCGCAATCACCCACGGCGCGTGTGTAACGTGCTACCAATATGGAGCGATCTGCACGAATCCGTCCTCAAGGTAGCCATCACGTTCCTGCGTGACGAGCCTTGCCAGATAATATTTCCGAAACTCACGAACCGTTCCAACTCAAACTCGAAAGGCTCATCACGCGGAGCGTGATGGCTACTTTGTCATGCGACTCGCGTTCTTCGGCGGCATCTACAACAACCATCTCGCGCTGCAAGCCGCGATCGCAGATGCTCGGCAGCGTGGCGCGGAGCGATTGTTTTGTCTCGGTGATCTCGGCGCGTTCGGACCGCATCCAAATCGTACGTGTGAGTTGATTCGAGAACAGCGGATCGAAGTCATTCAAGGCAACTACGATCACAGCGTTGGCCACGGCCTGGATGATTGCCGCTGCGGCTACACTGATCCACGTGACAACGAGTTCGCGCAGATCAGCTATGACTACACGATCGAGCACACCAGCGACGAGCATCGTGCCTGGATGCGGACTCTGCCGCCGCAGTTGCGGCTTGAGATCGACGGGCTGCGTTTGTTGCTTTGTCACGGCAGCCCGCGGCGCACGAATGAGTTCCTGTGGGAATCGACAACCAGCACACAGTTCCTCGCGAAGTTGTGCGACGACTTCGAGTCGGATGTGATCTTGGGAACTCACACGGGGCTGCATTGGCAACGCGCTCTGAACCACGACCGACGGTTCATCAACGTGGGCGTACTCGGCCGGCCGGAAAACGATGGGACAACAAACGTCTGGTACACGCTGCTGCGAACTGGTCGCGATGTTGGGGCCTGGCGGTCTCCCCTGCTCTGCGAGGGTAGCCCGCTCTCGCCGAGAGCGGATTCGCTGGCAGCCGACGACAACGGCTCTCGGCGAAAGCCGACTACACTGGAAGTGGAGTTCGTGCCGCTGGCCTACGATCACGAACAACTCGCTTGCGAGATGCGCGACGAACGCTTGCCGGATGAGTTCATTGAGACGATCCTCACTGGCTGGTGGACGACGTGTCTGGAAGTGCTGCCGTCCAAAGAACGCCAGCGAGGGCGGTGGTGACCTTGGAGTGCGGTGGCTCGACACCGCCCTCCATTCGTTCACGGAATTGGAGTTTCGAACCGTCGAGCGAGATCGTCGTGGGATTGCTGGCCACAACGAGAAGTACAAGTTCATGGTGCCGGATTCCGTTCAATGGAGGGCGGTGTCAGGCCACCGCACTCCAAGGTGTTTCATGCGAGCAGTCGTGCAACGAGTTTCCCGCGCGTCGGTGATGGTGGCTGGCGAAGTCACAGGCCGGATCGGAAAAGGCTTTTTAGTGCTTCTCGGAGTCGAGGAAGGCGACGGCCAAACCGACGTCGTTTACCTGGCTCAAAAGATTGCCGGGCTGCGGATCTTTGAAGACGAAGCCGGCAAGATGAATCTCGCGCTGCCTGAGGTTGGCGGCGCGATGTTGGTGGTTAGCCAATTCACGCTGCTGGGAGATTGCCGCCAGGGTCGCCGGCCGGGCTTCGTGAAGGCGGCTCGGCCGGAAGTCGCCGACGAGTTATATCGGGCGTTTGTCGCCGAGGTTCGCGGCCAAGGGATCGACGTTCAGACCGGCCGGTTTCAACAGCACATGGATGTTGAACTGGTCAATGACGGTCCGGTGACTCTGCTGGTCGACAGTCGGAAACAGTTTTGACGGGCGGCTTCGCTGGCAGAGGAGTGTGGCTGTTGGCTCGATGTGGCGTCTCTTCTGGTCCCCAGCAAACCGCGTTTTCCCCGAGGATTATCGCAGTCGAAATTCAACATAACAGACATTATCGGACGTTGCGGATATCCCGCTTTTGTCACCGGCTCAATCAAGCCGAGACTTTGAGCTGCGAGTGTTGCGGGCGCGAGTGGCTTGTCCGACATTTGAGAACTCACACCACGGCCGCTTCCTCGAACACACCCATGCGGCGGAACTTTTCGTAGCGGCGTTGGACGATTTGGTCGCGCGGGATCGATTTGAGTTGGCGAAGTGCGCGGACGAGGGACATCTTCAACATCATGGCCATGCGGCGGTGGTCGCGGTGAGCTCCGCCGAGCGGTTCGGGGATGATCTCGTCAATGATACCGAAGCCCAGCAAGTCCTTAGCCGTGAACCGCAGCGCACGGGCGGCGAGCTCTTTGTGCTTGGCGTGTTTCCAGAGGATGCCGGCGCAGCCTTCCGGGCTGATAACGGAGTAGTACGCGAACTGCAACACGGCGACGTGATCGCCGATGCCGATGCCCAGCGCGCCGCCGGAGCCACCCTCGCCGATCACAACGCAGACGATCGGAGTGTTGAGCCGGGACATCTCGCGAAGGTTCAAGGCGATGGCGTACGACTGCCCGCGCTCTTCGGCCCCGACGCCAGGATAGGCTCCGCCGGTGTCGATGAATGACACGATCGGGATGCCGAATTTGGCGGCGAGTTGCATTTTCGTCAGAGCCTTGCGATATCCCTCCGGATGCGCCATGCCGTAGTTGTGCTCGGTCCGTTCCTTGAGATTCCGACCTTTCTGATGGCCGATGAACATCACCTTCTGATCTTCCAGCTTGGCGAAGCCGGTGAGGATCGCTCGGTCGTCGCGATAGGCTCGATCTCCGTGCAGTTCGATGAACTCGTCGAAGATCAGTTCCAGATAATCCAACGTCTGTGGCCGGTTCGGGTGACGAGCCAGTTGGACGATGTCCCACGGGTCCAGGTTGTCGAACATTTCTCGCTGGCTGCGAGCGATCTCCAACCGCAAATTGCGAATCGCTTCTTTTGTCGTCGGCGTTGGATGCAATTCAGCTTCCAACTTGGCGAGCTGAACTTCAAGGTCATGAATCGGTCGCTCGAACGGCAGCAGGAATTGAGATGAATTGCCGAGCCTAGCCGAGCGGTCGTCTGAGTCGTCTTCGTTTTCGTCTGGTTCGGGCATCGCGGGCTCGGACATGTTGCTTCTTCTGGAAGGAAAACCTAACCCCACTGATTCGGTGGCGGTGGCGACGCGATTACATGACTTCGGGTAATTCATCCATCGTTGGCAAGTCTTCGACTCCCTGAGGCACCGGCGGCGGTGCCGGACGCTGTAAGCCGCGCGGCGAAACCAGTCCTGCCGCGGCACGGGCTGGTGTTGGTACCCCGGGGCTTGCCGGAGGCTGAGCCGGAGCGGCCGGAGCTGGCGCACATGCCGGCGTTGGCGCGGCCGCATTGGCCGGCGCGACGGGAACTCTCGGTTGAGTGATTGGCGGCGGAACTCCCTGCGGCATGCCGGGCATCACGACTGGATTAGGCATCATCGCGGCCGGATTCACTGGTGTCACGCCCGGCATAGGGATGCCTGCACCAGGTGGATAGCCAGGCATGGCCGCGGGCGGCGCACCAAAGTAGCCGGGCATCGGCGCGAAGGGCATGGGCATTTGTGGCATCGGCATGAACGGAGGTTGCTGCGAGTATGGCATGCCCATCGGCTGCGGCATTGGCATCATGGGCGGTCGAGGCGGCATCGCTGGAGCGGCGGCCGGTGGCGATGCGGGTGAAGACTTCGCGGCGGGAGCGGCCGGCGGCGCCGCACTCTTGGATTTCGGTGGTGGACTCGCGGCGGTGACAGACTGTTTGGCCATTTCCGGATTCTGTTTGATCAACTCAGAGCGACTCGCATCCGTGCGACTGTCCAGCCGTTTGCCGAGGCTCTGCTGCATCTCACTGGCTTTGGCTTCCTTGGCCTTCTCTTCCATTATTTTCTCGGGGTCTTCCTTAAAGGGTTGGATGTTGCGAAACTCGGAGTACACCTCCTGCATGCTTTTATGCCGGTCCTTGGGTTTCTTCGCCAGCATTCTCAGCACGAGCCGATCCATCTCCGGTGTGACGTTTTTGTTGTGGTCCGAAGGCGGCGCCGGCGGCACGCTGAGATGTTTCATCATCAGGTCTTTGGGTGTGCTGCCTTTGAAGGGAATGGTACCGGTCAGGCACTCGTACAACGTGATCCCGAAGCTGTAGATATCCGTCTGCGCGGTGAGCGTCTCTTTTCGCAGTGTCTCAGGAGCGATGTAGGTCAACGTGCCACCGATGTTTTTGCCACCTCCTCCCAGCAGCTTACCGATACCGCTTTTGATTCTCTGCGACAGCGAGAAGTCGATGACTTTCACTTCCGACGAACGGCTCAACAGAATGTTGTCCGGCTTGACGTCCAGGTGAGCCCAGCCTTTGTCGTGCATGTGTTGCAACGCGAGACAAGTGCATTCGACCAACTTCCGCAGTCGGATATGCACGCCGACTGAATCGTCCGTAAGGAAGAACTTAAGGTTCGGCGAACGGAACAGTTCCAGAATCAAATAGCTGTTCGTTTTGCGATGGACCGTTGCGACCCACTTGATGAGGTTGGGATGGTCCAGCGATTGAGCGACCTTGCCTTCGTACTTCAGGGTCGCGACTTGTTCCGGATCCGTCATCGACTCCGGCAACAACAGCTTCATCGCGAAACGATTATTGGTGTTCTCCTCTTGAACTTCCCAGACCTGCGCGTGTTTGCCGCTGGCGATCAAGTTCAACCGCACGTAGTGGTCGATCTTGTTGTCGTCGGCGGCGGCAGGTTTTTTGTCATTGTCGTTGGCGGCCACGATTGGCTCCTTCAGTCAGGTGTCGCGCCGGAATGCGGCGTCAGAACCCCGAGGTGGTCTTTTTCTTTTCGGAGGTCTTGGGTTTGTCGGCCGATTTCACTCGGGTTGTTGCGGTACTGCTGGTCTCAGCGGCCGCTTTTGCCGTAGCGACAGCTCCGGGGTTGGGACGGATCTGGGTGCCGTCAGCCAGTGCGCGAGACATACTCAGAATCAGCGAGTCGCCTTCGACGAATGAACCGCTGACGAAGATCCGATCGGCGCCCACCTGCCCCAGCAAGTTGACCTCGACATCGCATATGATGCCTTGTCGAACGACTTGGACCTTGCGACGTCCTTTTTCGTCGGTTCCCACGGCGCTCGTCGCCACTTCGGCAACTGGATAACGCGGCACGAGCGGCGCGAAGACCGCTTGGCCGACGTGCCACTTCCGCATTTCGTTGTCGAGCACCAGCGTGGTCGTCGCCAGCGAGGTCGCCAGATCCCGGACTCTTTCGAACTTCGCCTCGGCCGGCGACAGTTTGTCGACAGCAACGTCGAGCGTCTGGTTCTCGACACGCAGCTTCATTGAGTCCCCTTCTTTCGTCGTTTCGCGATCGACGGGAATGTCGACCTTCAACTGAGCGACGTCTCCCAAGGTCAGCAGCGATTCGCCGGCCTTGACGAATTGTCCCGGCTGAACGTGGACTTTGATCACCATGCCGGCAAAGGGAGCTCGCTGATTCAGTTGATCGACGTGAAACTGCAACAGTTTGACGTCGGCCTCCGCGGCGTGCAGTCGAGCTTCCGCCAGTTCGGTCCCCTGCCCTGCCTTCTTCGCTTGTTCGAGTTCCAACTCCGCGACATTGAACTGCGCGAGCGATCGGTCCAGCATCAACGTCCGCTCGCGCGACTCCAGTTGAACGAGCGAGACTTGAGCGTTCACGCTCTTTCCCAGCTCGGCATCGACCGACTGAATCGTGCCGTCGCACGGGGCCGCGAGCACCAGTTGCTTAACCGGCTCCAATTGCAGCGGTAGACGATAGCCGTCAGGAGCGATCAGCCGCATCGGCTCGCGACGGATCACCACTGCGCCGGGTTCGGAGTCTGCGTTCTGGCTCCAAGCCCAGGCCGCTATACAGGCGATAGCCACCAAGCAAGTTACGGATGTTCGAAAGAGAAGTTTCGCAGACATGCTGAGTCACCGATCAATATGAGGATCTTCAGACAACACGTGCGCGGCAGGGCCGCAACCAAACTAACCGGAAATGTGAGCGAGGGATTCACTCCGCCCTCGCTCACGCTTCGGGCTAGTGAATTCCGACCCTTTTCAATGTGAAGCATTACTAAGTTATGGGTCGTTTCGTCGACGTGTCAACGCGGTTGGCCAGAACGGCGAATAGGGCTGGCCGAGGACAATCTCAGCGGCTAGCAGGCATCGTCCGCTTCTGCCACAATCCGCCGCAAATGTGGATTGATCCAGTCAGCTCTTCGAATTCAGGAGCAGATCGTGCTCACGACCGTTAGTCAGTTGCTTCTCGTGATGGCTTTCGTGACTTCGGGCGCAGATGTGATCGGCGACTATCCGGCGGTGGAGTTGCGATACACCGGAACGCTGGCGCGAGTCGGCCGCAACGGCGCTGATCAGCCGATGAAGCGGTTCACGCTGTACTCCGTCGTCACTCGGCAGGACGAGGGAAAGCGGTTGGCGTACTTGACCGACGAACGTGGCGGTGGCGGCTGGCCGTGGCCTGAGCGGTTTGGCGCGCTCGAACTCAACGGCAAGAACATGGCGGCCAACAATTCGGCGATCCGAGTGTTGGCTGAGCATGAAGGACATCTGAATCCGATTGGTGTGCGACAGCCGTTGTTTGAATACGCGGACAAACTGGTCGCACTCGCCAAGGACAGCGACGAAGCTGAAGAGGATTGGGCCGTCGGCCAGAGTTCGTACGAAGTCGTGGGAGAAAAAAAGATCGGCCAGCGGAACTGTTGGCTGATTCACGTGACGACGAACAATGGCCGCAAACAACGCTTGTGGGTCTCGAAGGACGACAATGCGCTGATGGTCTCTGCCGAGCAGCAAGTTTTTATGGGACGGGGCGATGAGTTTCAGCTCAAGCTGGAGTTGGAATCGATCAAGCCTGTGGACGCCGCCGGACTCAACAAGCTGCAAAAGCCGCTGCAAGCGTTGCTCGACTTGAAGAAAGAACTCAACCGACCCGACGGCGAAACCAAACCCGAGCTGAATCCCGATCAAATCGCCGCGGGCAAGAAAGTCATTGGGACATTGGAAAAAGATGCCGAGGCGACGCCGTTCGCGCCACTCGCCGCCGTCATCAGCCGCGATGTGAAAGCTCAAACGCAGCGAAGCGACGACGTCGGCAGCCTCGCGAAAAAGTTTGTCGGTCAGCCGGCACCGGCGTTCGAGCTGACGTCGCTCGATAAGAAGACGATCAATTCCAAAGACTTCGCCGGCAAGATCGTGGTCTTGCACTTTTGGGACTACGAAGGCGAACCGCTCACCGAGCCGTACGGCCAAGTTGGTTATCTCGACTTCCTGAACAACAAGCGCAAGCGTTTCGGCATCGAGGTCGTCGGCATCGCCGTCAACGAATCGTTCGCCGACGCGACGAAAGTCACCGGTGCGATGCGTTCGGTTCGCAAGCTCCGCGAGTTCATGAACCTGAGCTATCCGATCCTCACCGACGATTCGACAGTGCTCGCGAAGTATGGCGACCCGCGCAAGCTGGGAGCGAAATTACCCCTGTACGTCGTCATCGATCCAGACGGCAAGATCGCCCACTACCACGTCGGCTTCTACGCCATCAAACCGGATGAAGGTCTGCGACCGCTCGATGAGGCGGTGATGAAACAGTTAAAGACCAAGTGACAGGGGGTCTCACGCATGAAGAAAACATCGTTTACCGTCAGTGATGGCAGGTTGGTGCTATGCCTTCAATCCGCCGAAGAAGGCGGCTATGTCGTGACGTCGCCGCTTGATCCTGAACTCATTACTGAAGCTGAAACATTGGAGGAAGCCTTCGCCAACGCTCGCGACGCCGCCAAGGCGTTGCGAGAGTCACGTGCGAAG
>CAZPUJ010000678.1:0-11511 GCA_964589725.1 uncultured Planctomycetaceae bacterium | reverse complement strand
CGAGATGCCGCTGCCTAATCCAGCACCATGCTCGATGAGCACTCGATGGCCGTGACGTGTCAGCTCGTCGACGCCCGACGGTAACATGGCCACGCGGTACTCGTCCGATTTGATCTCGCGAGGGACTCCGACGATCATGGGACACCTGTGATTCTGGATTTGTGATTCTTGATTGGCGATTTGGCCGATACCGAACGCGGCCGCGTCTGACACTAACCCGAAGCGTAAGCGAGGGCCTGTTACCTCAGCCCTCGCTTACGCTTCGGGTTAGTGTGGGTGTCTCCCAAATGTCTCCGACTTGGCCGTGCGAGGTATAAGTGGCTGACGACGAGTCGTGAACAGTGGCAGGATTGTGCTGAGAGACCTGAAACGATGCGAGAGCAAACCGAAAACGATGTCTCGGTGTTTGGCGACGACGAGCAACTGGCCGCGGCTCGGTTGATCGCTCTTGCGTTGGCTGAAGACCTCGGCGACGTCGTGATTTCGACCGCCAATCGCCAATCAAAAATCACCAGTCAAAAATCACAATCGTGGCTGTCCAACGACCTCACCTGCACCGCGCTGGTCGATCCAGCGGCGACAGTCACGATTGATGTCGTCGTGCGGCGCAGCGGCATTGTCGCGGGCGGGCCGGTCGCGGAGTCGGTCTTTCGCGAGTTGGATTCTTCGGTCCGTTGGGAAACATTGATCGCGGACGGTTTGTCAGTCACACCACCATCGGTGATGGCACGCGTCGTTGGGCCACTGCGTTCGTTGCTGATCGGCGAGCGAACCGCGTTGAATTTCCTGATGCATCTCTCAGGCATCGCGACATTGACGCGGCGTTTCGTCGATGCCGTGGCCGGAGCGAACACGGTGATCCTCGACACACGCAAGACGCTGCCCGGTTGGCGAATGCTTGAAAAATACGCGGTCCGTTGTGGTGGCGGCACGAATCACCGCCTGGGTTTGCACGACGGAGTGCTTATCAAGGACAACCATTTGGCCGCGTGGGTTGCCGCGAGCGGCTCAGCTCGATCTATCGCCGCTGCCGTCCGACTGGCGAAAGACCGCTCGCCGGCCGGAGTCACGATCGAGGTGGAGGTCGACACGCTGGAACAATTTTGCGACGCGCTGGCCGGTGGTCCGGACATTATCCTGCTGGACAACATGTCTCCAGACGAACTGCGAAGCGCGGTCCGATTGCGCAACGAAACTGTTCCGCAAGTCCGCTTGGAGGCTTCCGGCGGCATCACGTTGGAGAACGTTCGCGAGATCGCCGAGACCGGCGTCGACCGCATCAGCGTTGGCGCTCTCACGCACTCCGCACCGGCGTTGGACATCGCCTTTGATTGGCCCAGGGCCAATGATGAGCGGTTGGGTGGCACGCCCTGAGTCATCGAAGGGCGTGTCGTGAGACAGCGGTGTCGTGAGACAGCGGCGTGAAGACCACGCCCTTCGATGACTCAGGGCGTGCCACCCTCTGACGCATCAGGGGCCTGACGGCCCCCGCTCGCCATCCACGGCGAGCGTTTCGACACGTTCGACGATTCCGCGAATGCGACGCTGGCAAGTTTCTTTGTCCCGCAGTTCACTCGTTCGAAGTGCCGCCGTCCACACGACCTTGCGGTCGCGATAAGCCACGATGGTGACGCTGGCGGCGGGATCGATCGCCAAGATTTCACGGTCGGCTAATACTTCGGGACCGACTCCCAACGGAATACTCAACCGACCATCGAAGGAGACCGTCTGTAGCAGCGGCGACGTCTTGGCCGGATCGTCGCTGAGTAAGACACCGAACGCTCGCAAGCCGTCGGCACGGCGGCCGTCCACTTGCTCGTCAATCGCCTTCAATAAGGCCGCCGTTCCTGCTTCGATCTGCCGCATCACGACCATCATCACGGGGCGGTCGCCATTGCGGCAAACGAAACAGACCGAACGATTCATCTGCGGCCCCGTCACCGCTCGCACGAAAAACGAAGGAACTTCCTTCCCCACGGCAAGACCCGAGCGCAAGGTATTCTCTGCGCCGGGAACCGACGTGGCTGATCCCGGCTTGTCGACCGACGCCTCGTCGGCCCAGGCGCCGACACTCGTGATCGCGCCGGCGAAGAGAGCCACGAGTGATCGCATTCGTACGTTCATTATTGGCCCTCGTGGGAAACAGACACAATCGCGTCACACAGGCGATCCATTGTTGTGGCCGACATGCCGGCAACGTTGATGCGGCCGTCACGCACGATGTAGATGCCATGCTGATCCCGCAGAGCATCGACTTGCTCGGGCTTCAGGCCGGAAAACGAAAACATCCCCGTCTGCTTCGTGATGAACGACCAATCGCGACCGGTTTGGCGGCGCTCCATTGATTGCTGGAACAACGTCCGCATGCCATTGATGCGATTCCGCATTTCGGCCAGTTCGGTTTCCCACTGCCGCCGCAACGCCGCGTCCGCCAACACGGTCGAGACGATCGCTCCGCCGTGAGACGGCGGGTTTGAATAATTCGTGCGAATGCAGGTCTTGATCTGGCTGAGTGACGTCTGCGCGTTGGCGGCATCCTTCGCGACGAGCGTCAACGCGCCGACTCGTTCGTTATACAAACCAAAGTTCTTCGAAAAGGAACTGGCGATCAACAACTCCACGCCCGAGCGAGCCAACGCCATCAAACCAATAGCGTCATCTCGCAACCCGTGGCCAAAACCTTGATACGCGAAATCGAGTAACGGCAGCACACCACGGCTGAAGATCACTTCCGCGATCTGAGCCCACTGCTCCGAAGTCGGGTCCACACCGCTGGGGTTGTGGCAACAACCGTGCAAGCAGACGACGTCACCCGCCGGCAGTTGTCGGAACGCGGCGAGCAGCCGGTCGAAATCGAGGGCGTTCTTCCCGGCATCGAAATACGGATAGCTGGCCACTTTCAACCCGGTCGATTGAAAGATGCCCGGATGATTCGGCCACGTCGGCGCGCTGAACCAGACCGTCGCCGACGGAAACAGCTTCTTCAAGAAATCAGCGGCGACTCGCAAGGCACCGGTGCCGCCGGGACACTGCGCCGTGACAGCTCGATTGGCACAGACAATTTCGTGATCGGCACCGAACATCAACTCGCGTACCGCGCAACCGTACTCGGCCGCCCCTTCGATGCTGAGGTACGACTTCGACGATTCATTCTCCAACAGCCGACGTTCCGCTTCCTTCACGCACTTCAAAACCGGTGTGCAGCCTCGAGCATCTTTGAAGACGCCGACGCTCAAATTGAGCTTATCTGGTCGTGGGTCTTTGCGGAACGCTTCGGTGAGACCGAGGATTGCATCCGGCGGCGCGGCAGTGACTTTCTCGAACATTCTTGGCGAAGCCTCAAAGCAAAGCAGACCAATGACCCTAGACCTCAATCAAGCGACCCCGCCGACCTTGCGTCGGCGGTTTACGGGTTTTTGCACTACGTTTGATTCACTCGAAGACATTGTGTGAGTAGTGCAAAAACCCACGAGCCACTGAGGCAAGCTCAGTGGGGTCGCGTGATTGAGGCCTAGAACACAGGCCTCAGATTCTCACGCTGGAAGCGGACGACGGGAAGCGTGCAACCGCTGTCGTCGAAGAAAAAGTTTGACGGATTCTTTCGGTTCCCGCGAGACAATGCTGTGCCGAGACAATCCGTCACACCGGCGAATCTATCAGAAAATCCGCAACTCACGGAAATCTTCTCATGACCGTTACAGCTTTACGTCGAAATCCTATGGACGATCAGGCCCGGGTTACGCCCGGCCGCAAGTCGCCAACGGCTTGTAAATCAAGAAGATGAGATTGACGAGTCATTCTAAAACAGGTACAAGCAGGCCGCAGATTGATCAACCGAAGTGCTCGTGCCCCGAATGAACGACAGCCAAAGTTAAGTCGCGCAAAGTTGAGTCGCAACTGGGGCCATACGAATCAACGGAGTGATTCCTGAACGCTGTCCCTCGCAACGGGTGCCAGAGCGGACGGATCAACAGATTGAGGCGCCCATCTCAAGGAGTGTAAGCACATGGCGACGAAGAAACCTGCGGCAAAACCTGCGAAGAAGTCCACGAAGGCAGCTGGTGGCAAGAAGACCGCGAAGAAGGGCAAGTAACGGCTGACCGATCGGTCAACCACCAGTGAACATCACGCTTCACTGGACAAACCTAAGCCAACAGGCCGAGCAAGATTTGCTCGGCCTGTTGCTTTTGAGAGGACCGTTAATCTTCGGTCGCTTTGATCGAAAGTTGGACTTTCTTCATGCGGGCACCCGCGCCGGCGTCCATGACCATGACCAACGTGCCATGCGTGGCGTCGGGGCTGCCGATGATTTTGAGAGTCTTGTCGCCGGAGCCGCTACGAACAATATCGGCGAGTTTGTCGCGCAATTCGCGGGCGGAGGGCACGGCCACGTCATCAATGTGGACCACGTCCTTCTCGTTGATGCGCACCGTCACGACATCGCTGTCACCGTCTGAGGAGGAGCTGATTCCACCGCTGGAGCCGGCTTGTTCAGTGGGGGGCATCGGGATGGCTGGCTTGAGCGTGTACAGCGAAGTCATCAGGAAGAAAATCAGCAGGAAGAAGACGATATCGACCATCGCCGTCATATCGACCAGATCGTGGTACTCCTTGCGAGGCGGTTTGTGAATCCCCTCGTCTTCGTGCTCGTGGTCTTCATCCTCATCGTCGTCATCTTCCAGTTCGACATTGGGAACTGCGAAGATTGTACGGCAGTGCGGGCAGCGCGCTTTGCGACCCGCCGCGGTGTCCGGGACCGCGAGAGGCTGACCGCAAGAAATGCACTCCAACTCGATCAACATGACCGCTCACTCCTGGGTGGTTTCCAAGACGCCGACGTACACCTTGGCCCCTTCGACCTTGGCCGCCGCACCGGCCAGGCGCGAGATGTCGCGCAACTTCACGGCCCGTTCGGCGCGCAGCACGATGTCACCCTTGTTTTCGCGAACTCCCTTTGCGACCGCCTGCTTCACACTTTCGAGTTGGTCGTCGGGATCAGTCAACTTCCCCTTGCCTTCGTCGCCGGCCGTGACGATCGGCGTCTTTCCATCTGGAGCGACGACGATCACGATGGCTGTCGATTTTCCTTCGTCCACTGGAACGACATAGCGCGCCAGCGGCAGGTCGACGTCCGGAGCAATCGCGCTCAGCGAGGTGACGAGAAAGTAGATATTCATCATGAAGACGAGATCGACCATCGGCGTGAAATCGACGTCCGTGCCGCCGCCGGGAGCCGCCCGACGGGGGCCGATTCCTTTTCCGCCCAGAGGACTGGGAGAACTACTGGGAGTCGGTTCGCCACCACCACCGCCCGCCATGATTGCCACCTCGCGAGACTAGGCACGCACGCCCTGTGACTTCTGTTTCACCGGCTTGAAGTGATCGAGAATGCGCATGACTCCCGACGTCACCCCGTCCTGAAGCAGGCGAACTTTGATGTTGATTCCGCAGAGCAAATATCCGTACGGAATAGCCGTCGCCAAACCCATCGCGGTACAAATCAAGGCCACGGCGATTCGTTCGGCGATGGTGTGTGCCTCGACTTTCGCGCCGGAGCCGATTTCGCCGAACGCCGCCATCATACCCAGCACCGTGCCGAACAAACCCCACAGAGGGCCGCAGCGGATCACCGTCGCGATCCAACTGACGCGAGACTCGATATCACCAAAAACATCTCGCTGTAACAGTTCGCTGACGTATTGCTTGAGCTGTTCGTAACCCATCGTGCGATTTGACACCGTCGCCAGCGTCAACTGCGGCAGCGCACGCTGGTCTCCTTCGCAAAACTCCTCGATCTCCGCGTACTCGCCGGCCTTCAGATGCGAGAGGATCGCGTCCAGAAACTCCATCTGCTGAGCCTCGCGGCGGAATCGCAACTTCCTCAACCGCAGTTGCACCAGGATGACGCAATACAAGCCCATCAAGAAGTTGCACACCAGGAAGAAGTACGTGGACCCTTCCATCATCTGCGCGAGTTTATTGGCGTCCATCATAGTTCTCTGACGGGATCAAGAAATGAGCGACTTGGCCGAGCAAGTCGCCAAGGATGATAGTCGTGTCCAGTGGCGTCGTCCATTCTCCGGTGAGCCGTTACCGAATGAATCGCTTCACGTAATCGGCTCCCCATCCAACGGTTTCGAAATGGCGGCGGCACATGTCGATTTTGGTATGCACGTCGTCGTGGCCGCAGGCTCGGTTTTGGTCGTCGTAGTAAATCAAGGCTCCGCAGACGTGAAACAGCGTGATCATCTCGTCGTCCGAGTCGACCGTCAGCGTGTGAATCTCGCCGGGCGGTTCGAAGACATAATCGCCAGTTTTCGCGATCCAGTCGTGTTCGAGATAACGCCACGAGCCTTTGATGACGTAGCCGTAAACCGGCGCGGGATGCCGATGCCGGCTGAGGACTCCCGAACGTCGCACGCGCAACAGGTTGTGCCATTCTCCTTGCAGCGTGTTCAGCAACAGCGGTCGAAACCAAACGTTGGGCGCTTGCGGCACCCACAAGCGTTCGTCGTCCGGAATCGCCGTCGTGACGAAATCGGCGACGGCGTGTGTCGGCGGTCGCAGCGTTTCGGCCATCAAGGTCACTCGGTCTTGGGTGTGTTGTTTTTGTTGTCGTCGGGCGAGTCCTCGCTCTTCGGCTTGTCGCTGTCTTGGGGCTTGTCGTCCTTGGGCTTCTCGCGGGCCGCTGCCAAAGAGGGAACGAGCGATTCGACATGGTGCATGCTGCCGTCGGCACCAATCACGACCAGCAAGTTGCCCAGGCGGATCGGGCCATGCGTCGCGATTTGTCCGAGCGAGAGTTTCTCCGTGACGCGGCCGGTCTTGGCGTCGATGCGGAGCACGTCGCCGTTCTGTTGGACGGCGATCACGATGTCGTCGATCAACTGCGGCGAGCCGACGATGCCCACTCCGTCGAGATTCAGACTCCACAGCGGCTGCTTGGGCTGAGCGGTGTCGAAGGCGACCAGCTTTTGCCGACCGACTTCTGCCAACAGCAGCGGTCCGGCCACCCACAACGGCTTGGACGCGGGCGCTCCCAGGGCGACTTCGGCGCGAGTTTCCATGGCGGTCACGTCGAGCACTCGCAGCGTGCCGGCAGCGTCGGCCGTGATCAGGAGATCTTTGTGCAACACCGGAGCCACATCAATCGGGTGCGGGAACTGCATTTGCGAAACCGACTGGAAGAAACACTTGTCACCGGTGCGGTATTGCAACTTGAGAAGCTTGCCCGCGCTGTCGAAGACGAAGAGCTGATCGTCGTCAATTGGCGCCAAGAACTTCCACGAGCGCTGCGGAGCGTCATCGGTCGTATCGACGGGGGCGAGAAAGTCATCGCACGGCGGACCAGCCGACCGGCCGGCCAATTTCAAACGTCCCTTCTGCGGCAACAAGATGCCGCCCGCAAAACGGAGCGGCGCGCATTCGAGCGGTTGAGTCAGCGCGATTTCTTGTTGCGGCTGAGCCGTCGGGCCGATCACCCACAGTTTGCCTTCAGCTCCCGTGGTCCACACGGCCATGCGGCCCTCGGAGAGCGCGACCGCTTGCAATTCCGACGTCGTTTGGTCAGCGATTTTGAGCGACTGTTCGGCGCGAACTCGAAAGCCGCCGTTGGCCACTTCGTTGGCGCTGATCAAAAACGTGTCGGCACCGCTGGACACGCAGGCCAATTGACCGTCCGCGCCCGGCGCGGCGGCGAGCAGACTGGCGCCAACCACCGTCTTCCAATTGCTGGACATTGACTCGCCATCGGCTTGCGTCAGATGCACGGCTGGGCCGATGAGTGACTGGCGGCCGACGTACAAAGAGCGTCCGATCATTTGCACCGGCTGCACGCTTTGACCGATGGCGACGGCCTGTTGATCCAATTGCAAAATGTCGGTCTTCAATTGCACTTTGCGAAGCGCTCCCGCCGCGATCCAAATCTGGCCATCCGCGCCGGCGGCCAGATGCGCGGCGCCGGCGTAGCTGATCGGAATCTGCAACGTGGAGACGGGGGCGAGCGTGCGTTGGTTCTTGTCGTCGGATACGTTGAATACCGACAACCGCGGGCCGCCCGAGACGACAAACATCTGATTGCCACGCAGCACCAGTTCGTCGCGCACGTGACCCTCGACGCGGATTTCGGCGACGTCGGTGACTCGCTGCTGCGGTTGCGACGTGTTGAGGACTCGCAAGCGAGCACCCGCGGCACGATCGTTCTCGGCGATCAGTACGTGTTGACCCATCGCCAGCGGCGCGACTTTGATCGTGTCCGGCTGATGGCCAACGTGCGAGACCAGCTTACATTCCAGCGGGTTCAGTCCGAGCGTGTACGCGAATTCGAAATCGCCGAGCACGAACAAGTGCAGTCCGTCGGCCATTGCGATCGGCGGGGCGAGCAGCTTCTGTGGAAACTTCAGACGCGACGTGATGCGGCCGGAGTCGGCGTCGATGCGGTACAAGAATCCGGCGAGCGTCGGTAGGTAGATTTGTCCTTGCGCGACCAGCGGCGGACCGGCGACCGGCTCGACGATTTGCCGCCATAGGAGTTCGCCTGTGCGGCGATCGAGCAGCATAAGTTGTTGCTGTGACTTATCGAAAACCAACACGGCCGAACGCGACGTCTCTACCGGCAAGGGGAAGAACGTCGGATCGAGACCGCGTCCGACGACGCGCCGCCACAGCGGGTCGCCCGTGATGCTGTCGAGGCCGAAGCAGGCGTCTTGTCCCAGTGCGAACACGACTCGATTCGCCGATTGTTCTTCGCTCTGTGCTCGCGTGCGCACGGCCAGCGTCAGCGGCTTCGGAAGAGTCTTGGCCGGGTCGTCGGTTTGCGCGTCGCGGTTCAATTCCTCGCGCACGACTTGCTGTTTGGCGAGTTCCAGCGACTTCCGCAGCGCGCCGTCCAGCTTCTTGTCCGTGCTCAGATCGGGATACCGCACGAGCAGTTTCTGTCGCGTGACGACCACCGGGAACGGGGATTCCTTTTTGAGCGCCGCGTCGATTTCAGTGAACGCGGCGGTCACGACGCTGAACTTCAGAATCGTCGCCTCGGCATCGGCACGGGCTTTCACGATTTCACGTTTTGCTTCCGTCTGTGGCGTGTCGGGTGGGTTGAAGCGGTCGAAGAATTGCTCCGCCTCAGTAGATAGTTCGAGCAGGCTCCGGTCTTTCGACTGAGCGGCCGTCTTCGGGGCACCGATGGCGATGATCTTCGCGAACTGCTGAAGGTCCGCGTGCAAGTCCTCGAAATACTTTTCATCGCGATGCTTGGAGACGAACTCCTTCAATGCTTTGAGACCCTCGGGCCAAGAGGGCGTGCCGGTCAGTTCCTTTTCGACCGACGCCTTGTCGAGCAGCACGCGGGCACCTTGGGGGCCTTTCGACAGCGTGTGGTCCGAATGATTTTTGAGAAATGCCTCCAGTCGCTCGATGCCGCTTTTGAATTGGCCTTGTTTGATATCCAACTCGGCGGCTTCGAATTGTCGAGCGACTTTCTCGCGTTGAACCAGGAACCAAAAAACCAACGTCGACAGCAACAGCACGATCCCCGCTCCGCCGAGAATCAGCACGAGGTTGTTGCGCAGCATGCCTTGCTTACCAGCACGCAAATGCGCGGGCAACGTGAGGCGAGGCGTCGCGCTGGACGAGTCGTCATTGTCGCCAAACGCTCTTCTTTCGCGCGGCGCATCGTCTTGGGTGTCGACGTCCGCAAACTGCTCGCCGGCCGCGAAGCTCTCGTCGTCTTCGATGATCTCCGCCAGCGTGAGTTCGGAGGATGGGGGCGAGCCGGCGAACTCATCGTCGCGAGATTGGCCCTTGTCCGCCGGTTTTGCGTTGCGTGCGCCGCGTTTTGAGTCGTCCAGCCGAAACTCGGCGGCTAGGTTGATGGCCGAGTCGAGTTTGTCGAGGTCGATTGGATTGGCCGCGCGCCGCGCGGGCGAACCTTTGGGCGGAGTCGCCGCCAATTCCTCCGCGAAGAACTCGACGTCCCAGTGTCCGATACGCAGGACATCCTTATTGCACAGCACACGGGTCCGCACCAGCGTACCGTTGACATCGATGCCCCCTTTGTGTGCCGATGTCAGCTCGAAGCCCGACCCATTCCAACTGATGCGGCAGTGCAGGTTCGAGACATCGTCGTCGTTGAGGACCACGTCATTGGTGGAATGCTTTCCGAACGTGAGCGGTGCGGCTTTAGAAAGCCAGCGTGTGTCCACGTTGCCGTCCGGGTCGGAGATTTCGACCTTCGCCCCGCCCGAAAGATCACGTTGTGCCGGCTCGGCTCGGCTCGGCGCTTGATCTTCATCCCCGGCCATCGGGATTCGAACATCTGGCAAGTCAAAGGCATCACCCGGACGAGCGCTCGGCAGGGCCGGGGCTTTCCGAGCGACAGGCTCATCCACCGGCGCCGTGGTGGCAGACCCCCGTGGAGTCGGAGAGGTCTTCAGGGGAATGAGGTCGTCGGGCTCTGACCGCGATTCGTCTTCGGACACCACAAGCGTGGACTGTCCGCAACGCGGACAAGGCACGACTTGTCCGATCATGCGCGTGGCAATGCTGTTTCGCTTGCGGCAGTGTTGGCAACGGAAACGGATGGGCATCAGGGTTGCGCTCGGGGTCGCCGTCTTGGCTACTTCAAATACGTCTGGCTCGAGACGGCGAATTCGTAACCAGCTTTGGCGCGCCGCACAACGAAGTACGTGCGCTTAATCTCAATGGCCTTGCGGCTCTTGTGTTGGAGTTCCAGCGTGGCCAGTTGGTTTTCGGTTTGCGGGGGGTAGAAGTGCAGGATCATGGTTGCGTTGCCGGCATTGACTCCCGCCTTCTGAAACAACTCCAAGTCGCCTGCTTTGCGACTGCCGCCGCGCCAGGTGAAGTACAGCCGTTTCTCGTTGGCTCCGCTGTTGACGGTTTTCGACTGGGGCCGCGCGTCCGTGAACTTGGATACCAACACCAGCTTGCCGTCAGGCAGGAGTGCTCCCAACTCGATGCCGAAGAAGTCGAGCTGTGCGGCATAATCGTCGAGTGTACCGCGTTCGGAGAACTTCACAAACCAACGCAGTTCGCGCGGAACGCCCCCTTTGGTTCCAGGGCCTTCGCCGAGTGGTCGTCTGTTTCCAGTTCCTTTCGAGCTGCCCGGCTTGCGGACCTCAAGCGGCGCCGCTTGAAACGCGCGGACGATTGTTGGCCCCTCCCCGTCGGGATCCGCGTCGATGGCTGCGTCGATGTCGGCCGCGAGATCGGCAACGTTTTCCACCATCGCCACATCCGGTACGTCGGCGACTTCCGCGAAGTCCTCTCCCTTGGCCGCATCGGGCGATTCTGGTTCGGGCGATTCAATGAGCAACGATTCTCCCGGAGCACCCTCGGGATCGCCACCGAAACCCTCTTCGACGATTTCGAGCGGTGCCGCGGCGATCGTGCGCGAAGGGAGAAGGTTCGAGATCCAAACCGACACCAAATAGACTAACGCAGTCCCCAAGACAACACACGCCGCGATCAACGAGGCGGTGGCTCGGTCCGATC
>CAZPUJ010000677.1:0-4544 GCA_964589725.1 uncultured Planctomycetaceae bacterium | reverse complement strand
CTGCGGCGATCTATCTATCACTGGATAAGAAACAGGAACTCGTTCTGGCCGTCAGTGGTCCGGACGCGGATGGTCTCGCCGGAACGGATGAGGCTCTGCGAGCCTTCGCCGCTGGACTGGGAATCGACAGTGAACTCGGCGCGAAACCGGCAGCGTGGCAACTGGACGCTTCGCGGATCGAGAAGCCCAAGCAGGCTCTTCACGATGCGGTTGCTCGTGAGAAACGACAGTTCGCCGAGTTGCAGGTTCATGTGCAGAGCCTGCTCCGCCGGAGTTCGCAGGTTCGCGACGCGAAATGGCTGCTGAATCCGGCGTCGGCGGAAGACTGGCAACGAATGCGTCGTCAGTGGCGCATTTGGGTGCATGAAGAGTTGATTGGACGTCTGCCGACGGAAGCACGTCCCGCCAACGCCCGGACACGACTGGTTCTTGAGACCGACGAATACGTCGGCTACGAAGTCATGCTGGATGTCGTGGATGACGTGATCGCCTCCGGAATCCTGCTGCTGCCGAGAAACTTATCGGCCGGCGAAAAGCGTCCGCTGGTCGTGTGCCAGCACGGACTCGAGGGAACGGCGATGGACACGATCTCGCGCGACCCCAAGCCCTTCGCCTATTACAAGGCGTTCGGCGAGGAACTCGTGAAACGTGGTTTCCTGGTCTACTCGCCGCAGAATCCATATCGCGGCGGCGACCGCTTTCGATCGTTGCAGCGTATGTCGAATCCGCTGCAACGCTCGCTGTTCAGCTATATCATCGCGCAGCACGAACAAACACTGGACTGGTTGGCGATGCTGCCGCAGGTGGACTCGACGCGGATGGCGTTTTACGGGTTGTCGTATGGGGGTAAGACGGCGATGCGCGTGCCGCCGCTGGTCGACCGGTACTGCCTGTCGATCTGCTCCGGGGACTTCACCGATTGGCCGCGGACGATTGCCTCCAACGAGGAACGCTTCAGCTATCTCTTTACGAGTGAGTACGAAATCCCGGAGTGGAACATGGCGCATGCGGCCAGCTACGCCGAGCTGGCGATGCTGATGGCCCCGCGACCGTTCATGGTCGAAGCGGGGCATCGCGACGGCGGCCAACCGACAGAATTGGTCGCCGGGGAGTTTGGCAAAGTCCGCCGCCATTATGACCAACTCAAAATCGGCGACCGGACGGAGATCGAGTTCTTCGACGGCCCACACACGATTCACGGCCAGAACACGTTCCGCTTCCTGCACCGGCATCTAAACTGGCCAGTGAGCCGATAAGAGAGATACAACGGTGATGCTGGGATAGAATGGTGACTCCAAGAGATTTGTCTGAGCGAACACGATCGCTCAATCTGAAATGACTGACGAGGGAATCGGAAAATGCTGGAACTTGAATCGGTCGTTACACGGCCTGGCGGATTGTCGCGGCGGGCGTTCTTGCAGGCGGGCTTTCTGGGGATTGGGAGCCTGACTCTGGCCGACCTGCTGAAGCTGCAAGCCAAGGCAGCCGTCAAGCCGGTTCAGAGCGATACGGCCGTCATTCTGCTCTGGTGCGGTGGTGGTCCTAGTCAGCTCGAAACGTATGACATGAAGCCCGATGCTCCGAGCGAAATTCGCGGGCCGATGTACTCCATCAAGTCGAACGTGCCAGGCATTGACGTTTGCGAACTGCTGCCTCATCACGCTCAGGTTGCGGAAAAGTTCTCGCTCATTCGTTCGGTGAGTCACGGCCACGCCGGACATCCCGACGGCACGTTTCGTTTCACGAGCGGCTTCGGTCAGGACAAGGTCGGCGGGCTGTTGAGTTCGGAATCGAAGCATCCCTGCATCACCGCGGTGGTCAATCGCGCTTTGGGAATCACACGCAATGGCATGCCCGTGTCGCTCGACTTGAGCAGCGGTTATCGCTGGTACGGTTCGCCGGGTTACTGGGGCGAGATGTTTCGCGTGCCGGTAGCGTCGCGCGGGTTGGAGAATTGGCGACTGCAGGTGAAGCCAGGTCAGCTTGAAGATCGTCGGTCGCTGCTCACCCAATTCGATCGTCTGCGGACAGACTTGGATCACAGCGGCAATCTCAAAGCGATGGGCTACTTCCAGCAACAGGCCACGGAGATTCTGCTCTCGAATAAGGCTCACGAGGCGTTCGACGTTTCCAAAGAAGACCCCAAGCTGCGCGAGCGTTATGGCGTCGAATGGGGTGAGCAATGCTTGATCGCTCGCCGGCTGGTGGAGCGCGGCGTGAACATGGTCACGGTGCATGTCCCCGGACGAGCACCCGGCAGCTTGGGCAAGAACCGTGATCGGTGCCACCAACAGCAAGGCCGAGTACCCCGTCGATCGGCCGCTCGACCCCGACGATATTCGAGCGACTCTGTTGCACCATCTGGGGATCGACTACACGCAAGAACTTCCCGACAACGCCGGCCGCCCGCTGCCGCTGTGCTACGGACGCCATCTGTCGGAATGGGCCTAATTAGTTTGCCGACGAATACTTTTGGGATGACCGATGATGTCACTGTTCCGGCTGACGCTCGCTGCTTTCGCACTATCGGCGTTCATCGGGACCGCCATCGCCGACGAATTCTCCGCATCCGACATCGCCGTTGCGGATCGCAAATCATTGCCGGCGGACAAACTCGTCGGCGAGCGAATCACGTTGGGCGAAGCCGATGATTACAAGCCCTGTATCGCGAAGTTGCCCAGCGGCGAGCTGTTGCTGACCGCGTTTCATCAACACAAGCGCGACGGCAACAAGGTGCTCGAACAGACGCTGCTGTTTCGCTCGAAGGACGGCGGCCGAACGTGGAGCGACCCGCAGCCGCTCGATCTGCTCGGCCGCGAGCCGTATTTGACGGTGCTCAAAGACGGCACGGTCTTCATCACTGGCCACTTGCTCGCGCAGGACGTGCGAAACGACTGGGGCTACACGACCGGATTGCTGCATCGCTCGACCGACGGCGGCCGGACGTGGAAATCGACGCGGGTCGAATCGGAGCAGATCAAACCGAAGGCCAGCAATCACACCACTCGTAATGTGCTGGAGCAAGCCGACGGTTCGCTGCTGTTGGGCGTCGACTACGACGGTGGTGGCGGTCCTTACTTCATGTGGCGTTCGACGGACGGCGGTCAGACCTGGGACAAGTCGCAGAAGTGCGACCCGGAGGATTTCAAAAGCCAGTACGGCTTCTTCGGCGGCGAGACTTGGCTGTGGCAGGCTCGATCGGGGAAGATCTGGGCGCTGGTCCGCGTCGACAGCAACGAAATGCCGATCAAGGACCGGCCGATCAAAGCGGGGAACGATCAAGCCGACCACTTCATCCTGTTTTCGTCAGCCGACGGCGCGAAGACCTTCGACCGCATCAGCGACTTCGGCGATTACGGTGAGATGTATATGTCACTGCTGCGGCTGCAAGACAAGCGGCTGCTGCTGACCTTTACGGTTCGCGATCTCAAGCCGCCGCTAGGAGTGCGAGCGCTCGTCGGCACGGAAACGGACGACGGCTTCGATTTCGATTTCGCGCACGATCGCATCATGTTGGATACGAAAACTCCTGTCGGGACACCACAAGGTGGAGGCTTCGGGCCGACGGTGCAGCTTGACGATGGTATGCTGGTGACGTCTTATTCGTATCGCGGCGAAGACGGAAAGTCGCATTTGGAGGTTGTACGTTGGGAGTTGCCAAGATCGCGGTGACAGCCCAAGACTGCGCATTCGAACCGGAGCGAGAACGAACTATGCACTTCTACGCGATGCGACTGACACTAGATTTAGAACGAGGCATCAACGCATGACTGATCGACGCTCACCAATCGCCCATCGCATGATGATCGCGGCACTTCTATGCGGCTGGCTGACATCGTCTCTCGCGGCGGAAGAGCCGAAGAAGGAAAAGACGAAGATCACGTTTGAAGAACATGTGCTGCCGATTTTCAAGGCGCGGTGCGTGAAGTGTCATGCGGGGGCCGAGCCGGCTCAGGGGCTGCGGTTGACGACGAGGCGCGAGATCTTGCGCGGCGGGAAGTCCGGGCCGGCGATGCGAATCGCGGCGGCGGAGTCGAGTCTGTTGTGGGAGAAGCTCGCGTCGAACGAGATGCCGAAGAGTGGCCCGGCGCTTTCGGCGGTAGAGAAGGGAGTCATTCGTTCGTGGATCAACGACGGCGCGGCTTCGACCGATGCAACCGACGACGACGCGAACGAACTCAAGGAGCCAGCCGGGCAGCAGCCGAACGAACATTGGGCGTTTCGTCCGCCCGTTCGACCGCCGGTGCCGACTGTGCGATACGTAGCCGAGTCGCTCCGCGACTCGGAATCGGTGTCGCGGAGCGACACCGCCTACGTCGTGCGAACCCCGATCGACTCATTTGTCATCGCGGCGTTGGAAGCGAAGGGCCTGATTCTCTCGCCGGACGCGAGTCGCGAAGTGTTGCTGCGGCGCGCGTCGTTCGATTTGATCGGCCTGCCCCCTTCGCCGGAGGAAGTGCGCGAGTTTCTCGCCGATCACGATGAACTGGCCTACGAGCGGCTGATCGAGCGGCTGTTGGCCAACCCGCATTACGGCGAGCGGT
>CAZPUJ010000676.1:0-4311 GCA_964589725.1 uncultured Planctomycetaceae bacterium | reverse complement strand
GAAGCCTTGCAGTCGTTCGAATGGCCGGAGCGCGTGCCGCTGGTGACTCAGCGAGTCTCGCTGGCGAACACGACCAACGCTCACGCGCAGGTGCTGCCAACCGAAGAGGGCCACGAACTGACCGACGTCCGTGTGCGAGTCGTCAACGCGACCGATTCAAGTGGAGATCAGTTCACAATCCGTTGGGAATCGGCTAGCGGGGGGCGTCAGCCCCCCGGTCGATCACAGGACAAAACCACCTCCAGAGCAACCGGGGAGCTAACGCTCCCCGCTAGCCAGAGTCATATCGCTGGCGAGACTCCCGTTTACATTCCCCCGGGACAAAGCCGAGTCATCCGGTTGCCGCGCGGCACCGACAGCCTACAAGCCGACCGCATCGTCGTGCGTGGTGACGATCACGATTTCGACAACACGTTTTTTGTCGTTCCGCCGCGAAAGCTGGAGGCGACGCTCTTGTATGCCGGTCGCGATGCGGCCGACGAGCCGGAAGGACTTCAGCTTTATTTGCGTCTAGCGGTGGCGAATGATCCGCTGCGGCAAGTCGAGGTGCGTCCGCTGGACACCGACCAACCACGAATCCCTCCGGGTGACGCCGCGCCGGAAATCATCGTCGTTTCGCAGTCGATCTCGGACGAGTTGCGTGAGTCGCTCAAAGCGTATGTGGAACAAGGTGGCTTGCTGCTGTTGGCTCCGCACGATGACGCCGCCGCAACGTCGCTCTTGGCGATTCTGGACGACGTGGAAGTGCGCGGCGTGGCACGCGCTGAAACACCGGACGGGGTGCCACGCCCTGAGTCATCGAAGGGCGTGGAGTCGGGCGTTGCGATTGATGAATCTGACCACGCCCTTCGCAAAGCCTCAGGGCGTGCCACCCAGGCTGCGGGCCGCGAGGAATACCAGCTTCTGGGCGAGATCGACTTCAGGCATCCGCTGTTCGCGCCGTTTGCCAGTCCGCGCTACAGCGATTTCACGAAGATCCATTTTTGGAAGCATCGGCCGGTGACGCTCAAGACTCCGGCCGCGACGCGCGTCGTCGCGCGGTTTGACAACGGTGATCCAGCGTTGCTCGAACGCAGTATCGGCAAGGGGCGCGTGCTCGCGTTGACCAGCGGATGGCAACCCGACGACAGCCAGTTGGCGCTCTCCAGCAAATTCGTGCCGCTGGTCGGAGCATTGCTCGATCTCGCTTGCGGTGGCACCGAGGTCGCGGAAAGCGTTTCGGTCGGTCAGCCCGTGAATTTGGATGTTTTCAGGCGAGCGGGGGGTGTCAGCCCCCCGGTTGGTTCGGCGTCACCCGACGTTGGTTCGGAGTCAACGGACGCTCCACCAATCAGGGGGCTGACGCCCCCCGCTCGCCAGGACAATTTGGTTGTGGTGCAAACGCCCGATGGCCGAGAGATACGGCTTGACGCTGACCCAACGACGTTCACCGAAACCGATCAGCCGGGTATCTACCAGGCGAAAGTCGGCTCGATGGAAACGCGGTTCGCGGTCAATCTCTCCGCCACCGAGAGCAACACCGCGCCTCTGGACTTGGAACAACTCGAACACCGCGGAGTCCGTTTGGGTGTCGCACAAACCCGCGCCGAGCGGATCGATCGGGTGCGGCAGCAACGTGACACGGAACTCGAAAGCCGCCAAAAAGTCTGGCGTTGGCTGATTGTGGTGGCATTGGGAACGCTCATTTTGGAAACATGGTGGGCGGGTCGTGCGGAACGGCAGATCATTGCGTGAAAATGAATCGCCACCCCGCTTGGGGACTGTTGATTTAATCCGCCGCCGAGTTCACCTCCGCGGTTCACGCGTTTCTGCACTACGATTCTCTCGGTGATTTCATGTAGTGCAGAAACGTGTGAACCCCTGAGACAAGCTCAGGGGCGATTAAATCGACAGTCCCCAAGCCCAGTGGCGTTCGGTTAGATTGGTGTTGGAAGGTAGCATCACTCCCACGAAAGAGGTCGTCCGATGATTCAGGATCGACTGTGGATTGAAGTGGAAAAGGTGGCGGCCCGCTATCAGCGCCTGCGTTTCTTTCAGGTACTCGCCGTCGGTTGGGTCGTGGCCGCGGCGAGCGTCCTGTTGTTGGGCGCTTTGAGCGTCGTGCCCGCGCACGACTTCTCCATCGTGTTGCCGGTGCTGAGTGTTGTGGCCGCCGTGCTGATGGTGATCAGTGCTTGGGCGGTACACGCCTCGCAGCCCGGTCACGACTGGGTGGCTCGTCAGATTGAGAACGAATTCCCCGAACTTGGTAGTTGTCTGCTGGCCGCGATCGAGCAACGTCCGGTTTTGCCTGATGGACGATTCGGATTCCTGCAAGAGAGCGTCATCCGGCAGGCATTGATCCATGCTGCGTGCCATGCGTGGCCGCAGGTGGTGCCGACGCGCCGCCTCGCGTTGGCGATGGTTGCGCAGTGTGTGACCTTGGCCCTGTTTGTTGTGACGCTGACCACTGCGCCGTTGGGCGATCCCACCTTGACCGCTTCGTCACCAGAAGGTTCTCAACCGCCAGCCCTTACTGCCGGATTTTCGGTCGAGGTGGAGCCGGGTCACGCCGAGATCGAACGAGGCAGCAGTCTATTGGTGCTGGCGCGCGTACAGGGACAAATGCCGCCCGACGCCACGCTCTTGTTTCAACCGGCCGGCGGCGAAGCGACGCAGACGATGATGACCATGTCCCGCAGCTTGGACGATCCCGTTTTCGGTGGTCGCATCGCCTCGGTCACGGAAGCCCTCGACTATCACGTGGAACTTGGCGGGCAAACCACCGCGACGTATCTCGTCACCGTCTTTGAGTACCCGCGACTAGATCGAGCCGACGCTCGCCTGGTCTATCCGAGCTACACCGGCCTTGAAGTACGGCTCGTGCAGGATGTCCGCACGATCTCGGTCGTGGAGGGAACGCAGGTCACGCTGATCTGCCATCTCAATAAACCCGTGAAGTCGGCGACGTTCATCAACTCAGGCGAGCGGGGTGGCGTTAGCCCCCCGGTGGAACCGCTCGTGCTATCGTTGGCAACAGGCGAGCGGGGCGGCGTCAGCCCCCCCGTGGAGAACGCAGCGGCCGAACAACCGGGGGGCTTACGCCGCCCCGCTCGCCGACAGTCGTCGGGACACGTTTATCAAACAACGATCACCGCCACGAAATCGCGCCGCCTGAAACTGGAACTGATCGACGAGTCCGATCGGCGCAATGTCGAACAGGCCGAGATCGCGATTCAAGTCGTCCCGAATCAGCCGCCGACGCTGAAACTCGTCCAGCCGGCGCGGGACTTGGAGGTCTCGCCGCTGGAAGAACTCGACGTGAAGGCGACCGCGTGGGACGATTACGGCGTCAAACGCATGGGAGTCAGCTTCGCTCTTGCCGGTCATCCGCCAGTGGATGTGGTTCTGGGTGAGAACGCCGCCGCGCGGCAGAAGCATGAACTCGCCAACGCCATCATGTTCGAGGAACTGCAAGCACAGCCGGACCAATTGCTGTCGTATCACTTCTGGGCCGAGGACTTCGGGCCGAACGGCGGCCTGCGACGCACGATGAGTGACATGTACTTCGCCGAGGTCCGGCACTTTGAGGAAATATTTCGTCCGGGCCAACAGCCGCCGGGTGGTCAACAACAGCAGCGGCAACAACAGCAGAATAGTCCGGCCGGGCAGCAAGCTCAGCAGTTGGCTCAGTCGCAGAAGGAGATCGTCAATGCGACATGGAAGCTGATCCGTCGCGAAATCGGCTCGCAGCCGAGTGGCTCGTTCGGCAGCGACGTCGAGCAGATCGTCGAGGCGCAGTCGTCGCTGCGAGAGAAATCCGAAGCACTGGGTGAAAAGTTGAGCGACGAAGAATCACAAGCGCACCTCGCGGCGGTGCTCGAAGCGATGCGGCAAGCGGTCGCGCACCTCACGACGGCTCACGATCAATCCTCCGCCGCGCCACTGCAACCGGCGCTGGTCGTCGAACAATCGGCCTATCAGGCGTTGCTCAAGCTACGTGCTCGCGAGCACGAAGTCATCCGCCAGCAGCAGCAATCGAGCAGTTCCAGCAGCAGTTCGTCCGCCCGTTCGCAGCAGCAACGGCAGCAGATGCAGCAACTCGATTTGAAGAGCGAAGAGAACCGCTACGAAACGCAGCGGCTGGCTCAATCGCAGCCGGAGTCACCGGAAGACCGCGAGACGCGGCAAGTGCTCAACCGCCTGCGCGAACTGGCTCGGCGGCAGCATGACCTCAACGAGCGGCTGAAGGATTTGCAGTCGGCGTTGCAGGAGGCTCAAACGCCCGAACGTCGCGAGGAGATTCGTCAGCAACTCAAGCGATTGCAGGAC
>CAZPUJ010000675.1:0-3063 GCA_964589725.1 uncultured Planctomycetaceae bacterium | reverse complement strand
CCGCCAACGAATTGGAGAGGTCCGAATACTTCCTTCGAATCCATTCCACAACGGGCTGGTCCGCCATGCGGGCTATATCGCATAATCACCCCTTCTCAGCCAATACCAATTCCGAGCGTTTATTTACGCGCAGCGCCTTAGGCGACGACAAATACATTCCCCACGGAGAGACCCCATGCGTCACGATGGACGACGGCCCGATGAACTCCGCCCCATCACCGTTCAGCGACACTTCACCGGCTCGGTACCGGGAAGCGTGCTGATCAAAGCCGGGCGGACGACGGTACTCTGCACGGCCAGCGTGGATGAAGACCTGCCGCCGTGGATGAAGAAGAATCCAAACCCCAGCGGCTGGGTCACGGCTGAGTACAACATGCTGCCCGGCAGCACTTCGCCTCGAAAGCAACGCGAGCGAACTAAAGTCGATGGCCGCACCAACGAGATTCAGCGTCTGATCGGCCGCAGCTTGCGAGCAGTCGTGGACATGGCGGCGCTCGGCCCGCGCATGATCACAATCGATTGCGACGTGCTCGAAGCCGACGGCGGCACCCGCACACTCAGCATCACCGGCGGGTTCATCGCGTTGGTGGATTCGCTGGCCGCGCTCAAAGGCGTATTGTCCACGGACCGGCCGGTGCTCAAGAGCAGCATTGCTGCGATTAGCGTCGGCATTGTGAGCGGCGAAGTTCTCGCCGACCTCGATTACATCGAGGACAAGGACGCCGAAGTCGACATGAATGTCGTGATGACCGGCGGCGTCGAGTTCGTCGAGGTCCAAGGGACCGCCGAAGGAACTCCGTTCAACCGCAAACGGCTGGACGCCCAGCTGGCCCTTGCCGAACAAAGCATCGCTCGACTGACGGCGATTCAGCGGGGCGCGCTCGCTGAGGCGTGGCCGTTCCGTTCGTAGTCCCGCCGTCAGGCGGTTGCCAGCGCCAAGCAAATACTCTTGGGAGTCGGCTCATTTCGGGACTATCATCCTTCCGTTGGTTGGAACGAGGATCTCGTCGGACGAGGAATCACGATGACTCGAATCGCTGAAGAACTGGACGCCCGATTGCGAATGCTGGACCCAGTTCAGGCCCGGTATTTGGAAAGCCTCGTTCGGGAAGCGTTGTTGCGTGCCGAACAATTCGCGGCGACCTCCCCCGAAAATGATTGGCCGCCGGGTTACTTTGAACGCACCTCTGGAGCTTTGTCCGGTGAAGAATTTGAACGCCCACCGCAAGGCGATCTGCCTCTCCGAGACGAGTGGTGATGCCGTATCTGCTCGATACCAACGTCTGGATTGAATACTTCAAGCAGCCGGCGAGTCCGATTCATGCGAAGCTGTCGCTGCTGCGTCCCGCCGACATAGCGACGTGCTCGATCGTCAAATCCGAACTGATGCACGGAGCCGAGAAGTACGCCAATCGTGATCGGCGACAAGCCCTGGTTGTTGAGACGTTGGCTCCGTACCGCTCGCTGCCGTTCGACGATGACGCCGCGATCCTCTATGCCCGCCTGCGTCACGATCTCGAAATCGCGGGCAACGTAATTGGTCCCTACGACCTGCAAATCGCCGCGATTTGTAGGCTGCATGGTTTCACGCTGGTGACGAACAATGTCCGTGAGTTTTCACGCATTCCCGGATTGACGATCGAAGATTGGATTCACGTCTGAAACCAGACGTTCGTGGCCGTATCAAAAATGACATTCCAACCATGAGCCTCAACAACGTCCCAACTCCGTCAGACGCCGTGCCGGAGTCGGTCGTTGACACCGCCGAACGACACCGCCGTTGGCTGCGGCGCGGCTGCTGGACCGGCGGTCTGCTTGTCGTCGTGGCGCTGCTGATTGTGATTGCCTACCAGATGTCTGTGACTTGGACACTGCGTCAACACGGCTGGGAACTGACACAGACCACCCCCGTTGAACTCTTCCCGGAATGGGTTCCGTCGTCCGTTGGGACTCGGATGTTGGCGACAGGGCACTGGAACATCTTTCGTCCTGCCGGAAGTTGTCGGTAGTCAGTCTTGAGGGAACTCGCGTGACAGACGACGGGATCGTTCACCTCGCAAAAACGCCAAAGCTCAAATATCTGGAAGTCACCAAGACACCGATCAGCGACGCCGCGATTCAACGCTTCGTGGCAATTCGCTCGGACGTGCGATTTCGATTGCGTTCGACGAACGTCACACAAGACGCTGTCGATGAATTGCAGCGGAAGTACCCGGACTTGGAGATCGATCTTGGCAAGTAAGAACCATCGAAGGACACGATGCTCAACGAACAGCTTTTTCATCATGACGGCTTGAACCTGAACTTTGCGAGCGGGCCGCGCAACGGGCCGGCGCTGGTGTTCTTTCATGGCGTGACGCGACGTTGGCAAAGTTTCGTGCCACTGCTGCCGGCATTGTCCATGCGGTGGCATGTGCATGCGCTGGATCATCGAGGTCACGGCAAGTCGTCACGAGCGAATGGTCGGTATTTGGTTCGTGATTACGTGCCAGACGCCGTCGCGTTCGTGCAGAACCAAGTGCAAGGGCCAGCCGTGTTGCACGGGCATTCGCTGGGCGCGATGGTCGCCGCTGCCGTCGCCGCTGCGTTGCCGGATCAGGTCAAAGGTGTGGTGCTTGAAGACCCGCCGTTCGACACGATGGGGCCGCACATCGCTCAGGCGGCACTGCTGAGCTACTTTGCCGGCGTGCAGCCGTTCGCCGGATCGACATTGCCGGTCGGAGCACTCGCACGGCAACTGGCCGAAATTCCACTGACGACGCCTGGCAAGACTGGCTCCGTCCGGTTGGGCGACACGCGCGACATGACTTCGCTGAGGTTCACGGCCAAGTGTTTGAAGCAACTTGATCGCGACGTGCTCGCGCCGATCGTGGCTGGTCGCTGGCTGGAGGGTTTCGATTGGGCGAGCACAATTTCCCAAGTGCATTGCCCGGCGTTGTTGCTGCAAGCCGATCTCGCCGTCGGTGGCATGTTGACCGACGCTGACGCGGCCGAGGCCGAACGCCTGATGCCCGATTGTGCTCGCGTGCGTCTGCCAAAAGCCGGACATCTGATCCACTGGCT
>CAZPUJ010000674.1:0-10100 GCA_964589725.1 uncultured Planctomycetaceae bacterium | reverse complement strand
GACGAGTCCGATGAACAAAGCCCCCCTCGCAATCGCAGTGCTAGTGACTTCCCTTGATCCAAGGGGTCAGAGGCGCTGCGCCTGGGGGCTCGGGGGAACTTCAAAATCCAACCGGACAAAACGTACAAATTCAACAGGCTGCGGCGAACGTGGCTACATGGCATCGCCGGACGTCGCTCAATCTGCTGTTTTTCGAACAATCTATCGAGCTGCTGATTTTTTGCTGGACGATTCGCATCGAGCGGCCACTATCTAGTAATGACCGAGAGACCAAATCAGCCCGATGATGCGACGCTTGTCTTGCGCTCTCGAGCCGGGGACCGTGAAGCGTTTGGCTGTCTCTATGACCGGTACGCCCGCTTGGTACGGGCGGTGGCCTACGACGAACAGCCACGGCTCGCCGACGCGTTCGACATTACGCAAGAAGCATTTCTGCGTGCGTGGCAGAAGTTGTCGGCTCTGAAGGAACCGGCGAGCTTCGGTCCTTGGGTGGTCGGAATTGCTCGGCAAGTCGGTCGCGAACAACACCGGGCCGCTGGGCGAAGAAGACAGGTTTCTCTGGAAGAAAATGTTCCTGAGCCGGTGTCGGCAACTTGTCTGGAAGCGGATGAATTGAGTCGCGAACGGACCTGCTTGCTGCTGCAAAAGGTTTCCGAATTGCCTGAGAAAGAACGGTTGGCGATCCACGCTTTTTACCTGGAAGGGCAAGGTGTGCAACATGTGATCGAGTTGCTGCAACTTTCCCGCGCCGGAGTTTATGCCGTGCTCAAACGCGCATGTCGATCATTGGCCAGCCAACTGAGTTGCCTCGCTCCAGAACAGGAGAATCACCAATGAATTGTCCTTCCGATGACATCTTGACGGAGTCGGCAATGGGTCTCGATTCCTCCGCGGACTGCGAGTCTTTACGCGAGCACTTGGCTTCATGCCCGCTGTGCCATGAGCGTGCAGCACAACTCCAGCATTTATCCAACGAGTTGGCCGTGGCACATCGCCTGTTCCACGGAGGCCACGACCGGATGCGCGAAGAGTTGTTGGCCAGACTCGACGAACCAACGCTGACCCGCGCGAACAGCCGTCCTCGCCATTTCACCAACGAACGAAAAGGAGCCTTACTCATGCGCCGTATTTCGCTAGGGCTTGTTGCCACCGTCCTCGCAGGTTTGATCGTGGGAATCGTCTGGGTCAACCAACCGCTTTCGGCGTTCGCTCAAGTCACCAAGGGACTGCGCGACGCCAAGTCCTACAAATGCAAGCTGACCGTGTTGCTGGAAACGGACGGACAAAAGATTGAAGAGGTTGGCGTTCTCCAGTGGGCCGCACCGGGTTCCGTGCGACGCGAAACCAATCAGGAAGGCAAGCCGTTTGCCATCGAAATTTATCCCTGGGGAAAGCCAGGAATTGAGATTCAACTGCGCGACCAGACGTATCGGCGACGAGCGGCGCAACAGGGAAAACCACCGGCCCTCTTGGCCCTGGAGCGGTTAACGCAATTCAAAGGTAATGCCGATCGTGAACTGGATCCGGTAAAAATCGACGGCAAAGACGCGCGTGGATTCGAAATCGCGGCCAAGAAAATCGACCCGGACGCCGGCGTTGATGACAAGATCCGGTTGTGGGCTGACCCAGCGACCAACCGACCCCTGCGCGTCGAGTTTGAGCGCACTGTGGAACGTTCCAAGTTCGTGTTTCGACACGATGAGTTTGTCTGGGACTTGCCAACCGAGGGTTGGTTCGACACGACGCCCCCCGCGGGCCTGAAGGATGCGACTCCCGTGCCTCCCGAAGAGGCGAAGATCGTCGAGCAAATCACCGCCGGTCTGCGGACGTACGCGAAGTACAACGCAGGCAAATATCCTCAGGTGAAAATGGTCTATGGCGATGTGACGCGAGACCAACTCTTCAAGAACGCGGGGGTCTCCCAGCGACCGCAAAATGCGGCGGAAGCGGCCGACCCCAAGTATGTCGAGTGCCAGGACGCCGTCTGGGGGTTCTCCCATCTCAACGTGATCCAGCGCGAAAATCCGGAAGCCGTCTACAACGGCAACAAGGTTGACTCCAGCCACAAGGACAAGGTGCTTTTCCGCTGGAAGTCTGCCTCCGGAAAGTACCACGTGATCTTCGGCGATCTGCGGCACCAGACAATGGAGAAGGAGCCATTGACGAAGCTGGAAGCGGAGTGAGGTCACGTTCGGCGACAAGCTCATGTCCGATCAGAGAAACGCCGTGCTGGAATATCTGAAGACGTTGTAGCCGTCTCTCAGTCCACGGTACTCCATCCTGGAGAAACAAAGGCGTCAGGAGACACGCTCCGGCAATCCTCGGTTTTGGTCTGCACCTTAGCGGGCTTGTTGTGCCCCCACTGGCAGCGTTCCGGCGACACGTTAAAAAAATAACGCTGCGGATCTTGCTCTCAAGCGACAGTGCGTTATATTCTTAGCGCAGCGTGACGAAACTCATGCTGGGTGCCGAACGAGAACACTGTCGCGGGAGGAGCTGCTCATGCCTGATTCGTTTGATCTGAGCCGACGCGAGCGCCAGATCATGGATGCCGTCTTTGCGCTCGGCGAAGCGACCGTGAATCAAGTTGTCGAAACGATTCCCTCACCGCCGACGGCGATGGCGGTGCGCAGGATGATGCACATCCTGGAAGAGAAGGGGCATCTGCGTCGGCGCGAGAGCGGACGCGAGGTGGTCTATGCTCCTCGTCAGACAAAGGGCAAAGCGGGGCGTCTCGCCTTCGAGCAAGTGTTGGAGACGTTCTTTGGTGGCTCTCTCGAAGAGGCACTCGCCGCGCATCTGCATTCGCGCAAGGATCAGGTGTCGGCCGACGAGCGCCAGCGGCTGATTGCGTTGATCGAACAAGCTCAGCAGGAAGGCCGGTGAGATGAATCGCACGATCGTTACTGTCGCCGCGGTGTTCAGCGCGTCGAGCCTGCTGCTGGTGGATTCCGCCGTCAAAGGGACGGTGCTGCTGGCGTTGGCGGCTGTCGCGGCCTTGATCCTGAGACGCGATTCGGCGGCGACTCGACATCTTGTCTGGTTGCTGGCGATTGTCGCGATGCTGGTGGTGCCGCTGTTGTCGGCGATGTTGCCGCAGTGGCGAGTGTTGCCTGCCTGGATGAGTCATTCGCCGAAATCGGCTGTTGTGGATGTTGGCTCGCCCGCAATCGTCAGACCCGCTGATGTTGCTGTTGAAGTGCCGCAGGTCTCGGCACCCGTGGAAGTCGAGCGGTCATCTGCAACGGTCGATCAACGCACCGTCGCGCTGCCGGATTCACGGCCCGCATTGGCGACACCGGAAGACGCTCCAGCGCCAGCGGTTTGGAGTTGGAACTGGATCAAGGCACTGCCGCTGGTGTGGGTGATTGGTTTCTCCGTGCTCATCCTGCGGCTGTCGGCCGCGCGATGGATGCTCTGGAATTCCGAACGGCGAGCGACGGTCATATGTAGGCGAGTTGCTCCGCAACTCGCATTCGAGTCGCGGAGCGACTCGTCTACGGCGCACGACCCTATCGTCACAGCGATGGAAGCCATCTGCTCGCAGCTTGGGATCGGTCGCCCTGTCACCTTACTGATTCACCCGGACAAAACGATTCCCATTGTCTGGGGCATTCTTCGTTGTCGGCTGATGCTCCCCGCCGCAGCGCGACAGTGGAGCGACGAGCAACTGCGATCGGTGCTGCTGCACGAACTGGCTCACATCAAACGCCGCGACACCGTCGTGCAACTGCTGGCACAGGTCGCGTGTGCTCTGCACTGGTTCAATCCGTTGGTGTGGTTCGCCGCCTGGCGGCTGAATGTTGAACGTGAGCGGTCCTGCGACGATCTGGTTTTGGCGAGCGGCGTGAGGCCGTCCGCCTACGCGGGGCATTTGCTCGAAGTCGTCACGGGACTTTCGCCGGCTCGTTGGACGCAATCCTGCGGGCTGGCGATGGCTCGCAAGTCGTCGCTCGAAGGCCGGCTCGGTGCCGTGCTCGGCAAGAATCTCAATCGTCGCGGCGTGTCCGTGGCACTCGCGGGAATCGCGTTGGCCATTGCTGTGGGTATCGCGGTGCCCATCGCGATGCTTCGTGCGGCGGATGAGAAGTGGAACCCGCCGCACGGCGCGCACATCGGCGGCAATGACTTTTCCGCCCTCTGCGTCCACGACGGGAAGGACGCGTCGTTCGTCATCGTCTATCACGGCGACTTCGACTCGACGAACCGAAGCTCATCGAACTCCAAGGCACGCACCTGGACCGACTCCTGCACCATCACCGCGGAGAAACCCGGCATCGCGCTCAGCTTCCACCGCACGCACACCGCGCCGGGCAAACTCAGCATCACGACCGCGCCCGCCGAAGGCCGCGACCTCGGCAAGCCCGCGCCGGCTCCGCGCGACTTCGGGCAAAAAGAATACGACCTCGCGCGCGGCCGCGTTTTTCTCCTCACCGACAGCGGCCTCGTGCGCCAGTTCGATCTCCCCATGCCCGTCGTCACCGACCAGGCATCCGCGAAGAAACTCGCCGCGCTCATCGCCGCGATCCCGCCGCAACAGCGCGAAGACATCGCTGTGAAACCGAAGCACAAAGACGCCCGCGAGTATTACGAAGTCTGGCAGCGCTACGCGCGAGCAAATGGCGACATCCCCGGCGCGCTGATCGGCGAATTGGCGGCGTCGGTGAAGACATTCATCCGCTACAACCCGACGTGGGAAACGGTGCCGAAGCTCAACGCAATCCTGCCGCGTCTCGATGCCACACACGACTGGAAGCCCGCCAACGCCATCGCGCTACTCGACGAAGTGGCGGGCATTCAGAATTCGCCACTCAAGACGGCGGTGTGGAAGGGAACGAGCCACACGATTCGCCAAGGCGAGGCGCTGCCGAAAAAGTTCGCCGATGCGCCGTGGGGCGAAGCACAGCCGAATGGTTTGCACGCGGCGTGGGTGCTGGAGCCAGTCGCGGCGGAGCATCGCATCGGCGTGGCGCTCAAAGCGCGGCTGCTCGTGCAAAATCGGGGGCAAGTACCCGTGATGGTCCAGGTGCCGACGTGGCATCAGGGCTGGGTGAAGGCGAGCGATGCGAAAGGCGCGGAGGTCAAGGTCTCGGGCATCAGTTGGACGACGCTCGCGGCGCTCTCACCGGTTCGCCTCGCGCCGGGCGAGTACATCGAAATCAACACGCCCGGCGTCGGCCTCGGCCCGCGCGCGGGGATGGGTCCGTGGGCCGCGCCGCGTGTTGGCACGAATGTGCTCGCGAAGCCGGGCGACGAACTGACGCTCACACACGGCCTCGTGCCGCTCGACGGCAGCGAAGTCGGCGTCAGCGAAGACGACCCGCATGTATCGGGGCCGGGCTGGTGGCTGGCACACATCAAAACACGGCTCGCCCGCGAACTCCCGCTGCCCGCCGCTGCCGCCGAGCGCACGCGCCTGCTCGACCGCGCAGTGCGCGAGCTTTTCGCCACTGCTCCGTCAGCGGAGGAAACCGCCGCGTTCATCGCCGACAATACGCCGGACGCTCTCGATGCGCTGGCAAAGCGCCTCGCCGCGCGCGTGGATGTGGTGTCGTTCAGCGGCAAGCTGGCAACCGCCCCCGCGAAGTTCCGCGTGCTCGCCGCCGATGCGAACGCCGACAAGCAGCCGCGCGTTGTACTCGGCCCCGGCGAGTATCCGCTGCCCTCGGCGACGGCGACGAGAGGCGATGCCACGCTGAAAATCGTCGGCAGGCCGGTCGGCGACCGCCGCACGAACGACGCTCAGCTTTTGTTCGAGCCTGTGGAGTTCACGGGAAAACTCCCGCCGGATCCTCACAAACTCGAAGTCCCCGATGGCTGGGGCACATGGGCCATCGTCTGCCGACCAAACGATGGATTCTTCTACCTGCTGAGCAAGGGCGCAGTGCGGAAGATTGATTACAGCAGTCCGCGGAAAGTCACCGACACGCCAGTGAACGACCTCCCCGCCGAGTTCCGCGACGAAGTGAAGCGTCAACTCGACATCCACGGAATCACCGACGCGCAGCAGGCGGAGATGTTTGAAACAGCGGCGGCTCCCGCAGCAAGCCTGCGCTCTGACGTGCAGGAAAAGCCGAAGACCGCGGCCACCGAGTCACAGCCGAAAACGACGGAGCAGGAGGTCTTCACCGCCTGGGGCAAGGAGATCTCCGGTCTGCAAGCGGGCTTGGGCTTCCTTCCCCGCCAGCAGCGGGCCTACCGCCACGGCGAAGCGGTTCGGCTCGTCGTCCGAGTTCGCAACGTCGGCAAGGAGGAGGTCAAGTTCCAGTACCTCCGCCAGTTCTTCCTCGAGAAGCCGCCCACCGTGACGGATGGTAAGGACAAGCCGCTCTCCCTCGGGCGAGTTGACGCTTTTGGAGAACACTTCCCGGTAGAAGTGAAGTTGCCACCGGGGAAGGAAATCGAGCTTTACGAATTGAAGCTGGACCTTGGATCGGGAAACGAGGCAGGTGTCGGTGTTCCCAACTATTCGACCATTTATGGGACGGGGAAGTTTCAGATTCAGTACGAGAAGGTTCTTGGAAACTCGTCGTCGGGGTCCATCAAGCTTGACTCCGCTCTGAGCAAGCTCGCGACCGGCAAGTTGGAACTCGAAATCAAGCCCGTTGCGCCGGTGCAACAGGAAGCACCGAAGCCGAAAGTCAGCGTGAAACTTCCCGGCCGCATCTTCGTCAACGCCGGTCTTCGCACGGCAAAGGATGAAAAGCGTTTCTCTCAAAGCGAGATTGTCATCGAACCCAACACGGGGAGCTGGACTCGGCTGCAAGAATCCAGCAAAGGCGGATTCACCGTGCCGCTTTCGCCCGTGCGCGTCTCGCCCGATGGCAAAACGATGTTGTTCATGCGGGAGAAAGAGATCTGGAAGTGCGACGCGATGACGGGTGAAAACCCAGTCCGCGTTTTTGAGAAGGGCCAGCCGAAGGCGTGGTCACCCGACGGCAAGGAGTTCATTGTCGTCGTGGAGAAGGATGCCGGCAGCCCGGATAAAACGGAGAACTGGCGCGTGAGCGCGGATGGAAAGAATCAGTCACTGCTCTCACTCTCGAGCGGTGTTGTCGTCGAGGATTGGTCGACCGACGGCCGCTGGCTGCTCGGCTGGTCGCATGCGGACGGGCAACTGCACATCATGAAGCCCGATGGAAGCGAACGCCGCCCGCTCACGAACACCAACAAAAACGCCAGCCGCAATGAGCATCCGAGATTCTCACCGGACGGTCGTCACATCTCTTATCTTCGGACTTTGTATCAAGGTGCCGACAACGCACCAGACTCGCGATTCAGTCTGCGCACGATCAACATGGATGGCACGGACGACCGCGAGATCCTGGGTGAGACGGCCGTTGTGCCGGCTCCTGCCAATGCCACCTGGACTGCCCCGATGGGTGCTCGCTGGTCGCCGGACGGAAAGCACTTGGCGGTCGTGCTCTTCGATCACACGCGCGACGGCGGAATTCTCGCCATCAACGGCAACTGGCGGCTGGCGATCATCGACGCCGACGGTGGCAACCTTCGTGAACTGATGCTGGAAGGTGTGTTGACGACAGTTCTCCTTGGTGACGGACCGGAGTGGAGACCTCAAGCACCCGCCGTGATCACGCAGGAACCGAAGCAAGGCGCGAGGCTCAAGCCGGCCACCGAACAGAAGCTGAAATGGGGTGAGCCGGTGAATGGGCTGCGCATGGCGCTCGCCTGGCCGCCGACGCTCGGCGAGCCGGGGATGGGCGCTGAGCCGGAGTTTTATCTCGTCGTGCAGAATGTGTCAGAGGCCGCTGTCCGGCTCACCGCGAACGATGCTGCGCCGAATCCGCGCACGTTGATGACGCGGGATGACGGCAAGCCGTTGCAGGCCATGAGCGACAAAGGGCCGACGCCGGGCGACTGGCTGCTTCAGACGAGGGAGGTCACGTTTCTTCGCATGTTCCCGTCGTGGGTCGAGAAGAAGGACGGACGCACGGTGTGTTCCATCATCGAGGAGGACATCAGCTCGGACCCGCGTTTCAGCTTCACCGCGACGATGACCACCGAGAAGGCTCCGGCGGGCGCGTGGACCGGCATGCTCAAGACCGGCGAGACTCGCTGCTCTGCGGACGTGATTCCGCCGAAGCACAAGGACGCGCAGACGCTTTACAAGTCGTGGGCGACCGCCGCTCGCCGGGATGGGAAGATTTCCGGCGCGGTCATCGGAAGACTTGGCGAGAGCGTGAAGACGTTCATCAAGCACAACCCGACTTGGGAGACGACACCGCAGCTTCAAAAGATGTTGCCGCGCTTCGATGCCTCGCGCGATTGGAGCGGGCAGGACGCGGTCGGGTTGCTCGATGAACTGGCCGCGTTGCAGAGCACACCCATCAGCATGGCGCTCGAACATGAAGCTCAGAGCGTCATTCGCACCGGCACGCCGCTGCCGCCTGAACTGGCGAACGCGCCGTGGGGCGATGCGGTCTCGTTCGATCCGCCCGCCTACCCGCATCCCAATGGATTGCGCGTGGCATGGCTGCTGGAGCCGCGCGCTGCGGAGCACCGGTTGGGAACTCCGCTGAAGGCGCGCGTGCTCATTCACAACTCGGGGAAGATACCGGTCGTGTTCCGCACGCGGACGTGGCATCAGCTCGGCCACAAGGCGACCGATGCGAACGGCGCGGACATCAAAACAGAGTCCACAAGTTGGACGACGCGCGGCGTGCTCCTGTGGTATCGGCTTGCGCCGGGCGAGTTCATCGAAGTGAGCGGACCGGGCATCGGCGTCGGCCCGGTGGGAAATCGTGAGGACTGGCAGCAGACGCGAGTCGGCACTTGGATTGAAGCGAAGGCTGGCGACGAAGTGAAAGTTACGACTGGGCCATTGCCGTTAATGGACTGGGGCGATGAAAAACAGCTACTGCACGACGGCGAAATGCCCTTCTGGCGTGACCACATCACCGCGCGTCTCTCGCGTCACCTCCCGTTCCCCGCCGGGAAGGCCGAACGCGAACTCCTGCTCTACCGTGTCGCGCTGGAACTTTTCGGCACACCGGTCAGCGAGGAGATCAGCGCGGCCTTCGTCTCCGACCGCGAGCCGACCGCGCTCAAGTCGCTGGCTGAGCGACTTCATCATCGTGCCGGACTTCACGCCTGGGCCGGCTCACTGACTTCCGCGCCGACGAAATTCCGCGTCCTCGCCGCCGACCCCGACGCCGCGCACGGCAAACAATCCGGGTCAGTACACGCTGACTGACAAAGCCATGTTTGCCGTGACGCGCCGCCCGGACGGCGATCGCATCGTGAACGAAGCGCACCTCGTCTTCGCCCCGCCCGCCGGAGCGATCCCTGGGCGTCCTGCCGAAATCAAGCTCCCCGACGGCTACGACACATGGGCCGCCGCGTGGGTGCGCGGCACGACGGCGCTGTGGGTGCAGCAAAAGGGCCTGCTGCGGAAAATTGTTTTCAGCAACTACGCGACAGCGGAGGAATCGCGCTACGAGGGCGACAAAGCCGCCGATGCGCCCATCCCCGCCGACATCCGCGAAGTCCTCCGCGCCGCGCTCGTTGTGCCCGATGCTCCGAAGCCAAGAGTGGAAGCCCCCAAGCCCGCCGCGTCCCCGCCAGCAACCGAAGCTCCGAAAATTGAGAAGCCGAATTAGATCAAGCCAACCGAACCGTCCCTTGCCGTCATGCCGCGAGGGCCTTCGAGTGCTCAATCCAAAACTCATTCCGGTTCCGCTCGTTCTCGTGGGTCTGCTGTCTGGCTGCTGTCGACCAAGCTGACTCGCATCGTTTTGACGTTTTGCGACGCCGTGTGGCTCCGTCGCGATTCAGCGATGGCGTTGGCCGGGAACCGGTGTCGTGACCGCGAGGGCGGACGACCGGTCACGTGCGGCCAGATAAAACTGATCTTCACGACTCGGTCGAGAAAGATTTCGCCGCGAGCTGTGTGTTTAGATCAGCGACGAGTCGAAGTGGTTTCAAAACCGTAGCCACGTTCGCCAGGGACTGTTGATTTAATCGCCCCTGAGCTTGCCTCAGGGGTTTAAGCGTTTCTGCACTACTCGAATTGATCGGGAAAAATGTAGTGCAGAAACGCGTGAACCGCCGAGGTGAACTCGGCGGCGGATTAATTCAAC
>CAZPUJ010000673.1:0-2800 GCA_964589725.1 uncultured Planctomycetaceae bacterium | reverse complement strand
CGCCTCGGACTCTTTGCGTTCGTTGGCGACGCGGTTGTCAACGAGTGTCGCTCGCTGCTGCTCGATCGCGATATCCGCTGCCATTTGCGATTCGCGAATTTGCCGCTTCTTCTGCTCGACGGCAATCTCGGTGTTGAGTTCGTTTTCCTTGATCGTCCGTTCGAGTTCCACGGCCGCGTTGCGCCGCGTGTAGATTGCTTCGTCGGCTCGCCGCAGCAGTTCTTCGCGAGCATCCGTTTGCAGAGCTTTCGCCATTTCAGGACTCGGTTTGAGTCCCAGGATCGACAGGTCTTGAACCTCCAAGCCCAAGTTTGCAACGACCTCCGATTGCCGCAGCCCGTTGAGTACCTCCGCCACGAGCCCATCTGACGCAATCAACAGTTCCTTGAGCTTTCGCTGCTGGGTGAACGCGCGGGTCGCGATCTGAGCCACATGCACGAGCCGTTCATCGAGCTTACCGGGATCGTCTGACCGATGCCGACCAAACACATCGACGCTGAAGTCCAACGAAGCCGCCACACGCTTCGCGTCACTAACTCGAAACGCCAATTCCCCTTGAATGGTGACGTCCTGAAAATCCGCCGTGACTTCGTTGAAAACGAAGGGCACATGCCGGCTGGACACCGCAACCTGCACGATGCTCGCCGTGGGAGCAAAGTAGAAAAAAGACAACCCCAACCCTTCGCGAACGACCTGCCCTTGCCGATACAGCATCACGTAAGTGGTCGGCGACACTTTCAGATATCGAATCCCCAACATGACCATAGTCTCCGGAGGTTTCAAGCGTTCCCGACACCGATCGGGGCGCATGCAACCAGTTATGGCAATCTAGCCCGAACTGCCATCAAACAGCGACGCCGTGACAGAAAAAAGATGAGTCAGCAGACGCACGACGCCGGAAACTTCGGCATGACCGGATCTATCCTGAAGAGTCGCGCGTCACCCCCTGCCGGCTGCCGGCTGCCGGCTGCCGGCTTCAGGATTCGAGTTCCAGTTTCCGTCGTGGGCTGAGGCGGCTGGAGATTTGTGTCACCGCTGGCAGGGCACCCAGCGGCCCGACCAGTCGTAGGTTTCCAACCCGGCGAATTGCTTCTTGTAGTCGTAGTGCGACGGGCCGCGGAACGCGTAACCAGGGTAGTAGTAGCGGTAGCCGTGTTGTTGAGCGTATTCGATCTCCAGCAACATAGTGGCGATTCCGGGACTTCGCCAGGCGTGATCCGGATGGAAGCAGCCGTAAACGCTGGAGACCGAGCGAGCACCGAGGTCGAGGTAGCTCACAGCGATCAGTTGCGTGCCGTTGAAGAGGGCAACTTCAGAATTCGCGCAGGGGATGCGGTTGGGCATTGGTCCGAGGAAGTCCTCCAGAGACTCAGGAACATTTTCCGTGAAGCGCTGCTTATGCAGATCGAACAAAGCCTCACGCTCCGCGTCGATGCAGGTGGGAGAGATTTGCAGGCGCAGATCGGCAATCTTGCGGCAGATTCGGCGTTGGCTTCTCGAAAGGGAACAACGTTCGAGGTCCACGCGTAATGGCATCACCTGTTGCACCTCGGTTCCCGACAGCGTGTGCGAATAGCGAAAGAACATCGCACCAAAGTGACGCCACCCCCGCTCCCAAAGTTGGTCCATGTCGGCCGGTCGTACCGAGGTGAGATAGGCGGATTCGCCGACGGGTGGCATCATGAGCCGCAGAGGAGCGATTCGGATTATTGGCGGCAACCAACGCCCGAATCGGTTGCGTGCCCGAACAGCCGTTAGCCGTCGCGGCGGGCTTTGAAGACGTGATCGACCGCGACCAAAACGCCCGGCAACGCCGCGATGTCCAGAGTCTCGCCGAGATTCAGAACCCGCTCATCGGCATACGTTCCATTCGGTTGCGGATTGCGATAGACCTCGACACAGTCGTTGTTCACGTTCGCAATCCAGTACTCGCGGATGCCGGCTTCGGCATAAAGCGAGAGCTTTGCAGTGCGGTCATATTCGAGCGACGAATCGGCGACTTCGATCAGCAGCATGATGTCGCCGGTTCGCGGGACCGATTCGGAATAAAAGTCATCTCGTGGGCTGAGCAACGTGATGTCTGGTTCGGGACAGCTTTTAATCGCCTCCACTGGGTCTTGAACACCGATAATCGCGTGGTCTCCGACGAGACGGCCAAGTAGGCGATTCAACCGTTTCACACAGGCGGCGTGCTTCTTTCCGCTCGTCATTTTCTCGACGACCTCCCCACGGATCAGTTCGCAGCGGTCCTGTTCAGTCAAGATGCCAGACTCGATCATCTGTTTATAATTGTCGAACGAGAACCGGTGGTGAGGACGAACCCGCGACCCGGCCACGTAGATTTTCTCCAAGATTTCCCCGCGAATAAGTTCCACGTGGTCCTGTTCGGTCAAGATGCCGACCTCGATCATCTTTTCGTACTCTGCCAGCGAGAAACGACGACACCGACGCATTGCTGGTGCGGCGATGTCATTTCGTTCGGCCAACTCAAGAGCAACGTTCATGACTAAACCAACTCCCGAATCGGCTGCGCGTGATCAACGAGGTACTGCGGACGGCCGCTGAGGTCGGTGATCGTTGCGGTGTTCACGTCGATGCCCAGCGAGTGGTACAGCGTGGCGAAGACTTCTTGGAACGTGACCGGGCGATCCTTCGGACGTTCGGCGTAGCGATTCGTCGCGCCAATCACTTGTCCCGTTCGCAAGCCGCCGCCGGCGAGGATCGCGCAGGCGACCTCGGGCCAGTGATCGCGGCCGCCGTTGGGGTTGATCTTCGGCGTGCGACCGAACTCGCCCCAGAC
>CAZPUJ010000672.1:0-14525 GCA_964589725.1 uncultured Planctomycetaceae bacterium | reverse complement strand
CCGCGACTCTTCTTTGGCAACCCGCGCGCGGAGCTGCCGAACTACGATTTCGCCCGCAATCTGCCAGTCAAACTCACGCCGCCGCCGGCTCGCTCGGAATTGAAAGCCGCCGCCCACAATCCGAACTTCGTCCCGCCGCCGCAACCGTTCACCGAGCGTTTCCCGTGGCTGATCTACGTCGTGCTCGGTTCCGTCACTGTGGTGCTGGCGGGCGTGATCATCAGTCTGTCGCGTACCGCGATCACGATTCACGATGCCAACAACGCCAATGTCGATGGCGCCCAGACGTAGTCGCCGAACTTGTAAAACTCGGATCGAAGTCTCACGACTTTGGCTACACCAATGTGGCGCACGATTTCCCGCGGCTACTTCTTGACGTACTTCCGCACCACGTCTTCGTTGATCTCGATTCCCAGACCGGGGCCGGTCGGGACGTCGAAGTAGCCGTTCTTCAGCTCGAATTTCTTCGTGACGACTTCGTCGCGGAAGGGATTCTCATAGACGTCGAATTCGAGCATCGGCTCGTCGCCGCCGTCGAAACCTTGATAGTGCGGCGGTAACAGCGAGTTCACCTGCAACGTCGCGGCGATGGTGATGGCTCCGGCCCAGCAGTGCGGCAAAGCTTGAATGCCGAACAGGTGAGCCATTTCAGCGATGAACAGCACCTCGGCGATGCCGCCGCACAACGAGACGTCGGGCTGGATGATGTCGAACGCGCGCTTGATGATGTGCTCGCGCGCCGTGGCCCGCGAATCAAGCACTTCGCCACCCGCCACCCCGATGTCCAGCGACTGCGTCAGCACGTCGTACCCCACGTAGTTCGGAGCTTGGGGCAGCGGTTCCTCGAAACAATAGAAGTCCAGCTTCTCCAGTTCTTTGCCGAACTTGACCGCCTGCGGCAGAGTGAAGGCGCCATTGCCGTCGGTGAGCAGCCGCACGTCGGGACCGACCGCGTCCCGGATCTTCTGCATCACGGCCAAGTCGCGCTTGTGACCGTAGCGGCCGGTGCGGATCTTCATGGCGCGAAATCCTCGCTTGGCCAGCGCCGCAGCCTCGGGAGGATGCTGGTCTTCAGGGCGAACTCCCTCGGTGTAGTTCATGGCGGCGGCGTAGCCCATGACTTTGTCGCGCTGACGCCCGCCGTACATCTCGGCGACGGAAAGATCGAGAGCTTTGCCGCGCAGATCGTGCAGTGCCAAGTCGCACCCGGCGACGGCGCGGCCGTCGCCAAAATTCGGTCCCCACATTGTCCGCCACAGCTTGCGATGCTCGAGCGGGTTCTTGCCGAGCAGGACGGGCTTGAGGTGCTCTTCAATGATGCCATGCGTGCCGCCGACGTCGGCCGTTTCGCCCCATCCCACCAGCCCGCTGTCGGTGCTGATTTTTACCAGCAGCGAGTCGCGAACATTCGAATATGCCACCGAAGGACCGATCGCATTGGGCAACTTGTGCTGCACCGCGAACGTTTCGACTTTGGTGATCGTCAGCGAACTCGGCCGCCCGCGGGCATCGTCGGCATTCGCCTGCTTTTGCAGAGCTGACCACGCGGCCATCGTGCCGCACGATCCAGCCAGCCCCGTTCGCAGCCAATCGCGTCGCGATAATCCAGCCTGAGACATGTTCGGCTCCTGAGTCGGTGGTGTGTCTTCGTGTCCAGAAGTTGTTTCAGCCGCCCCACAATCCAAACTCTAAACGAGGCCGCATCGATAGAACAATCGTCTTGATGGCAACTGCGATGGCCGAGTACCTCCAGACAATACCTCAGTTTGAGTTTGTAAATCTTGCAACCGGACGATGAACTGACGCAGGCGACAAATCGAAATACAAGGGAATCCCATTTCCACTCAAGCTCGCAACGAACCTATTCACCGGGAGTTAGCTCTTCAACGAAAGGCTCAACCGGAAAATGCTCGCGAACTGGTACGCCGCCTGCACTACTTCCCGCCGTCGCCACCAGCGACCGCAGCCCTTGAAAAAATTACCTCCGAGGCTGCCCGACTGCGAGAGAGGTCGGAGATTCTGAGGAGCCGCCGACTGGCGGTGGGAGGACAGTGAGTCAGGACCAGCCAGGTCGACGTGTGAGAGGCGACGATCTGGCGAACCAGGCCGAACGAGACTCGAAGCCGAGCGGTTTGAACAGACCGCTCGGCTTCGTCCGTTTTCCTCTGGACCTTTTCCCAAACTCGCGACTAGATTCTCGCTCCCTTTCCTGCACCCTTCATCACATCCGACGCATTGTGGCAATTCCGCCGTGGTCCGCGTCGCCTCGCCTCTCCGGCTGAATGGAGTCTGCCGTGGTCAAGCTCTCCCACATGGTTTGCCTTGGTTGTCTGTTGACCATGCTGTGCAACGTCTTAACGGTCTCGGCCGCCAGCAAGATCGAGGCTGTTGCCGGGAAACGTTACGAGCTTTCTAAGGAACACGGCCCGTGGATGATCATGGTCGCCAGCTTGGCCGAGCCGCCGCCGGAGTATCGCATCGACGGTCCCAGCTTCGTCCAGGCGGCAAATGAATTGGTACTCGATCTGCGGAAGAAAGGCATCCCAGCGTACATCTACGAACAGAAGGCCGAGCTGGAATCGCTGAGCACTTTTGACCGCAACGGCAAGCCCGTCCGCCGCGGCGTGCGCACGAAGGACAATCGAATCTGTGTGGTCGCGGGAAACTATGCGTCCGCCGAGAACTCCGTCGCTCAGAAGACGTTGACATATCTCAAGAACTACAAACCCAAAACGCTTGTCGACCATGCCGTGTTTCGGTCCACACCCGGTCGACCGGGGCCGCTCAGCGGCGCGTTCCTGACGCTCAATCCGATGCTCTCGTCGATCGAGTTCGCTCAGCAAAAGGTCGACCCGCTGCTGCTTAAGCTCAACAGCGATCGCAAGTATTCGCTGTTATCCAATCGTGGGAAGCACACGCTGGTCGTGGCGTCGTTCTATGGCAAAGCGAAAATCGCCAAACCCGGCGACGAATCGAACTTCGACGACATCGGCAAGTCACTCGACGAAGCCGGCCGGAATGCCGAAACTTTGTGCCAGGCGCTGCGCGAACAAAAATTGCATTACGGCCGGACGTTCGACGCGTACGTGTGGCACGAGCGGGATCGGTCGCTAGTGTGCGTCGGTTCCTTCACGTCCGATCGCGATTCAGTGATCCGCGACACGTTCGAGTTCTTCGGCGAGCGGAGGCAGATGCATGCCGAGACCAAGGTCGAGGTCGTGATGCCGCAATCGCTGCTCGTGCCCGAATCCGACAAGCGGAGGCGGATCATCCCCGTGCTGCCGGTCGCACTCCAGCGCGGCAAAACGGTAGAGGCGCTGCCCAAGCACACCTTCGTCTTCGACCCCAAGCCGCAATTACTGGTCGTGCCGCTGTCGACCGGAAAATCACACAAGGCGGAGTAACACGGAGCGAAACCTGGCGCGCCCGTGGGCCGCCACCAAACCGTAGCGACGCCCTTTCCAGGCCGTCGAAACGCGCCGACGGCCTGACAAGTCCGTTGCCCCAGAATCGTCACGCCGCGCGAAGAATCTCGCTCAGACTCGACGGCGCAACGTCGCCTCGGCATGCTGTCGCAGTCTTGGGACTCGAAGAGTTTTTCTCTGATGCCTTGGGAGTCTCCCATTGTCCACCGAGCCTGCCTCCGTGCCGAATGCAACTGAACCTGGCTCTCGCCCACAATTACTCCGCGTGCTGGGGTTGGGCATCGCCATCGCAATGGTCGTCGGCAACACGATCGGCTCGGGTATTTTTCTGAAGCCTGGCAAAATCGCCGCCGATGCGGGTTCATTTCCTTTGATCGTGAGCGTCTGGATCGGTGGCGGATTGATTTGTCTGCTGGGAGCGTTGTGCTTCGCCGAACTGGGCGCGATGTTGCCGCGGGCCGGCGGCATGTATGTTTATTTGCGAGAGGCCTACGGCCGTCCGGTCGCCTTCTTGTTCGGCTGGTGCGAGTTCTTTTTCGGCACACCTGCTTCCTGCGGCGCGTTGTCGGTGGCGATCGTCGGCACGCTGACGGTCCTCTTGAGTCCCTCTCCGACCAGTCATTTGTCGAGCGACCTCACCGCCGCGCAGACGACGATGACGCTCAACAGCATTGCCGGATTCCCCAAGACGGAGCAGTTCACGATCCATGTCGGTTCCGAAAAGATGACGGCGACCGCGGTCAACGACACGCTCATCGTAGTGCGCGGCGTCGACGGGACTGCCGCAGTGACTCATGCGGCGGGAGCGGTGGTCAAAGTCTTGCAAGCGCCAAACACGATCATCGTTGTCGGAGGAGCACTGCTGTTGCTGGCGTTTGTCACGTTCATCAACGTGCGCGGAGCGCTGTGGGGCGGCAGCGTGCAAGCGGTGACCACCATCATCAAGGCGGGGAGCGTCGCGCTGATCGCGGTCCTGCCGTTTTTGTTGCTGGCCATCGGGAAGTCGGAAGTGAATTTCGCCCACTTCGCGACCGACGTGGTTCCGCTAGAGAAGACTCTGACTTCGCAATTGGCCGCCGTCATGATGGCGGTGATGTGGGCTTACAATGGTTGGGAAGGGGTCACTCCCGTTGCGGCCGAAGTGCGGGATCCCGGCCGCAATATCCCGAAAGCGTTGATCGGAGGAGTCGGCATTTTGATGGCGGTTTACGTGGGGGCGAACCTCGCCTACCACGGAGTCCTCAGCATGTCCGAACTCAAAGACGCCGGCATGAGCACCGCGCCGGTGATGCTCAACAAGCAGTTCAGCGTGTTCGGTCCCAACGCCGGAACGATCGCGGCCACCGCCGTGTCGCTGGTGATCTCGCTGAGCGCTTTCGGAGCCATCAACAGCAACCTGATGCACAGTCCGCGTGTCGCGTACGCGATGGGCCAGGACGGTGCTTTCTTCCAGATACTTGGCCGCGTTCACGCCCGCTTTCGTACGCCCGCCATTGCCATCTGCACGCAAGCAACGATGGCCTCGCTGATGGTCATCAGCTTCGAGTTCGCTCAACGAAATATCTCACGCCTGAAGGGCATCAACCTGTTTGATCTTTTGACCGATTACGTCATTTTCTCGGCCAGCATCTTCCAGGTGTTGACGGTGATTGGGGTGATGCTGCTGCGGCACAAACATCCGGAATGGGAACGCCCTTACCGAGTGCTCGGCTATCCGTTCACACCGCTGCTGTTCATCGCCTTTTATGTGTGGTTTTTGCCAACGGCCTATCAACAGCAATCATTCTCCGCGCATGTCGCGCTGGTGTTGATGGCACTCGGCGTCCCGGCGTATTTCGGATACGCCGCGTGGCGGCGCGCGACTGGTTCACCGGCTTGATACGCGGATTGGCACGAGCCCTTGGGTAGTAAGAACGAGAATGTCATTTGGGAGCTAGAGCGGGAAAGCGATTTAGATTTCACGGGCCATCTCGCATCCCATGGAGCCCTCAGGGTGTGATCTGACCCCTCTGTGTTCCGTCTGGCTCGCGCGGTGGGCGCGAAACCGAGCATATTTGTCCGTCTGTCCGTTCAGAAAGCCACCTGTGAATTGCCGTATCGAACGAGTTCATGCCCGCGAAGTCTTTGACAGTCGCGGCAAGCCGACCGTCGAAGTCGAAGTGACGTGTGCTGGCGCGCGACCCGGTCGAGCGATCGTTCCCAGCGGCGCGAGCACCGGCCACTTCGAAGCCGTCGAACTGCGTGATCGTGATGCCGCGCGACTCGACGGATTTGGTGTCAGGCAAGCCGTCCGCAATGTGGAAACTGAAATCGCCGCCGCGCTCATCGGTCAAGATGCCGACCATCAAGTTGCGATCGATCACCGCCTCATTGACCTCGACGGCACGCCGAACAAGTCGCGGCTCGGCCCGAACGCCATCCTCGGCACCTCACTCGCCGTCGCCTACGCCTCAGCCGAAGCCAGAGGTCTCGCGCCTGTTGCGCGCTTCCAAGAAATCTGGCAAGCGGCTGCGACCGCGAACGTCCGGTCCTTTCTCCCCGTCGCCTCTGTCCGGTCCCCTCTCCCCCCCGGGGAGAGGGTTAGGGAGAAGGGTCTCCCGAACGGTGACAACGCTCCCGCGGCGGATCCGCAATCACTTGGCCATCAAATGCTGCTCCCGCTCCCGATGGTCAATATGATCTCCGGCGGTCTGCATGCCGGACGGCAACTCGAGTTTCAAGACTTCCTGATCCTGCCCGTCGGCGCGACGAGCTACTCGCAAGCGTTGGATTGGATCGTGACCGTTTATCGACGACTCGGCGAAGTGCTGACAAAACGCGGTCATGAGAGCGTGCTCGTCGGTGACGAAGGCGGCTATGGCCCGAAGCTGCGGAGCAATCTCGAGGCCATCGAACTTGTCGTCGAGGCGATCGAAGCGGCGGGACTCCGTCCGCGAGCCGACGTGGCCATCGGCCTCGATGTCGCCAGCACGCACTTCTTCGACTCTGGTCACTACTGCTTGCCGAGCGTCTCGGCGAGGCCGCTGGCAACGAGCGACTTGATCGACTTGCTCGAACGCTGGGTCAATGACTATCCGATCATCAGCTTGGAAGACCCACTCGCCGAGGACGATTGGGATGGCTGGCAGCAAATCACCGAACGGCTTGGCGACCGTACGCAACTCATCGGCGACGATCTGTTCGTCACGAATGCCGCTCGGCTGCGCGAGGGTATCGAGAAGCACGTCGCCAACAGCGTGCTGATCAAACTAAACCAGATTGGTACGCTGACCGAAACGCTTACGACGCTCGGTCTGGCGATCGACAGCGGATATTGGCCCGTCGTTTCAGCTCGCAGTGGCGAGACCGAAGATACCACGATCGCCGATCTGGTCGTCGCCACGGGCGCCGGACAACTCAAAGTCGGCTCTGTCGCGCGCAGCGAGCGACTGGCCAAATACAACCAACTACTGCGGCTGGAAGAACAGCTCGGAGCCGGTGCCGGTTATCTTGGTGGTACGATCTTTGGAGATTTCGTTGAAACCTCGCGCGGCCGTCAGTGAGACATTTGAGGCGAGCGGCCTGGCGTCAGCCGGCCGGTTCCGCGACAGCACCGGGGGGCTGACGCCGCCCCGCTCGCCAACGTCTCGATTCGAGCCCCGCGTGGTATCACCAACGGCATCAGACCTGAAAGGATCGGACGTGTCGCACTACTTCGTCGAAGCCTCGCAGTGTTCGAAGCATAACATTTTCCCCGGCGTACAGATTCAAACCGCGGCCTGCCGCGAGATGATGCTCAGCTTGGTCACGTTCGAACCGAACGCGATCGTGCAACCTCACTCGCACCCACACGAACAAGTCGGCATGGTTGTCGAAGGCCGAGCACACTTCTTCATCGGTGAAGAGGATCGCATCCTTGGCCCCGGCGACATGTACCGCATCCCCGGTGGCGTGACGCATCGCGTCACCGCTCTCGACAATGTCTGCAAGGCGCTCGATATCTTCCATCCGATCCGCGAAGACTATCTGTGAGTCCGCCGATAGAACGGCAACTCGACGATCGTCGCGGGTTCCCGCTTGCCGCGCACGTCGATCTCGACACTCGCCCCGTCCACGGCCAACTCGCGAGTGAGATAGGCCATTGCGATCGACTTTTCGAGCGTCGGCGAAAACGTTCCGGAAGTCACTTCGCCGATCGGTGCAGATTCTGGTGCGGTACCAGTGGGGAAGACGACCGCGCCTTCGCGAGCGATCCGGCGGCCGGAGAGCACAACGCCGACTCGCTGCCGCGCCGGCGGTTGCGGCACGGCCAACAACGCACTCTTGCCGATGAAGTCCTTCGTTCGCGGCTTCACAGCGAACGACAGACCAGCGGTCAGAGGATCCGTGGATTCATTGAGTTCGTGTCCATACAACGGCATTGCCGCCTCCAGCCGCAGTGTGTCGCGACATCCCAACCCACACGGCATCAGCCCGGACGAGCGGCCGCGCTCGATCAATTCTTCCCACAACAGCTGTCCGTGCGAGGCCGGCAGCATCACTTCAAAGCCGTCTTCGCCCGTGTAGCCCGTCCGGCTGACGATGCTCGAAACGCCACTCACATTCGTCTCACACGCGAAGTAATAGCGCATGGCAGCGACATCGGCCTGTGCCAATGGCGCGAATAATCCCACCGACTTCGGCCCCTGCAACGCCAGCATGAACCAGTCGAGCGTCAGATCTTCGACACACACATCAAACCCACCCCGGTGCTGCTCGATCCAGTCGATGATCTTCAGCCGATTCGACGCGTTGACGACCAGCAGGTGAAACGACTCAAAGCGATAGACCAGAACATCGTCGAGTACGCCGCCCGCTTCGTTCGTGACGAGCGCGTATCGCACCTGCCCCAGCTTCATTGAGGCGACGTCGTTCGTGACGAGATGATCCAGGAACCGCACCTGGTCCGGCCCGGTGAACCTCAACCGTCCCATATGAGCGATGTCGAACAGCCCGGCTGCACGGCGCACAGCGTGATGCTCGTCGATGATCGAACTGTATTGCACCGGCATGTGCCACCCGCCGAACTCGACCATCCGCCCACCCTGAGCGGCATGCCAGTCGTGCAAGGGAGTTTCAAGCAGGGCTGAGGTCATTGAGGTCTCTTTCTCAAAAGTCTGGTCCCCTCTCCCCCGCCGCGGGGGAGAGGGTTGGGTGAGGGGCCGAGTGCTCCACCGGGCCATGAACCCCCTCACCCCAGCCCTCTCCCCCGATGCGGGGGAGAGGGAGCAAGATTACAGGCGAAGCGCGAGTTAGGGAGCAGGTCTCCGCAGTCTCTCCAGTAACGTCTCGGCGAAACCCAAACAAGCCACCATTATTCGTTGGCCAACTTCTTCAACTCCGGCAATCGCCGCTTCGCTTCCTCGACCGCCGTCTCGTCTTGGCCGTCTTGCACGATCAACTCCCAAAGCTGAATGGCCGCCGCGAGCATTTCAGCACGTTGCTTGACGTACTGTGGCGGAAGATTTCCCGACGAATAATCGCTCAACCCCCGCGCGCGAGCGATCAAGAAACGACGTTGCTCGGAGATGTCGTCCGCCTCCCAAGGTCGTTCATTCCGGCCTTCGTATTCGAGCAGAAGCGCCTTCGCCTTCTCGGCCACGTCCAGATCGGGCCAGCGTTGCAGGACTCCCTGCAACTGCATCAAGCCAGAGTACAACGTGTTCGCGTCCGTCAGCCGCGACTGACCTTCGGCGAAGAGTGCTTTCGCCGACTCCTCGCGGCCGGAAGTCGCATCCCCAGCGAGGCGGCTGGCCGGATACGATTGAGCAAGCTTGCGCCGCGCGACCGCGCCGGCGTCGAGCCAATCCAGCGCCTCTGCGAACGTCGTTGAGTCCGGGATGCCGTGCCCCATTTGCGGAACGACTGTGACTTTGGTCCGCACGCCAACGTCCGTCAGCATCGGGCCGCGAAAGAGTTCGACCTCCCCTCGATTGAAATCGCCGGTCCCGGTGATCAACGCGACGCTCAGCCGATCAATCACGCGATGTCGCAACCAAGTCTCGTCGCGCAAGTCGCCCGCCGCACAGACCGGTATCACGCCGCCGAAAAGTTCCGGTAACGCGAATGTGATCCCACACGCGACCCGCCCACCGCCGGAAAATCCGGCGACATATGTGCGATCCGGATCGACCTTATGCTTTCGACGAATGTCATCCAGCACGTCGAGCACGATGCGAATACGTTTTGGCATCGGTGTGTTGTTGCCCGCTCCGAACGGACTCGCGAAGGCAAATCCCTTCTCGCGGCAGGCCGTTTCGAGTTGATTCCATCCGGCCGGTTGATCGCCGGCTGAGATGAACAGAACCAGCGGCAGCCCGTTGTCGCCTCGAGTCGCATCTGATTTCGCGGCTAATTCCTTAGACGATTTCTTCTTGGCTTGCGGACGTGCCGCCGCAGTTGTCTTCGATGGTGACGGCAAGGCCGGCACGAAAAGCTCATACCTTTGTTGGGCCGAGTCGTACTCACCCAACCATTCCTTCGGCGGATCGGTCCGGCTTTGGTTTGCCACCGCGAAGACCCAATCCAGCCGAGTCGGCTCGCGCACCGAGACTTCTTTTTGATAGCCGGCGTCATTGGCGCGAATGCCAGTCGAGTTCGAAGCGGCCAACGCGACGAACACGGAAGCGAGGCTCAACAAAAAACGTGGCGAATGGCAAAACATGCGAAAGTGACCTCGAGTGCCGGATTCGTTCGCGCGCGGCGATTCATTGTGGCCGACGCAGGCTTCGTCGGAGAGCGGCAACGTAACTACGCGGCTTCACAGACGAAAGTGATTCACCTCGACAGGCGATGTCACGTTCACGAGGCTCTCGTCTCGCGGCTAAACTTCGCGACGACGTTGCTTCCGAGAAGCGGTTTCAAAACCGACGTAGGTCAGCCTTTGCAGGCTGACCCGATCTGGAAACAACCGATCCGGAATTAACACGGTTTGAGCCGTTCGAGTCAGGCCAGAAAGCCTGACCTACGGGTTTCGACGCAGCTTCGAGGAGCCAACTTTTGTGAGACCGATCATCGTTCTTCGCGTGTGTCTGTTGTGGCTTGGCGTGACCTCCCTCGCGTCACCATCGTTCGCACGAGACCTGCTCACGTTCGAAGTGGGAGCTTCCTCCGAACAACTTGCGCCGCTGGGTATGGCCGAGCTGGATTATTGGACTCCGGAGTCGGCGACGTCCGAAAGTGATTCGCGACCTCAAGGCCGCGCGGTTCGCATGTCGGGACCGGCGGGTTGCGGCTTCATCACGAAGACCGATCCGGCTCGTGTCGATTGGCGAAAGGTCGAGTCGCTGTCCGTGTGGGTGCATCGCACGGCCGACGAAGCCAAGCGGCATCCCACCGTGGCGTTAGATTGCCGTTTGCTCGAAGCGGATCGGCAAACGCACTTCACGCGCAAGGTCGAACTATCGCACGTCGGCTGGCAACAGGTGCTGCTGCCGCTGGATTGGTTTCGCTGGGGCGACAGCCGTGTCCCGCGCTGGGACCAGGTTTGCTGGATCGCCTTGGTGCTGCGCGATCCCGGAACGATCACGCTCGACACCTTGTCGGCATCTCCGAGTGAGATGCCACGTGAGGACTTTCCGACGGCGAGCTCGATTGGTCCGCTCGCGTTCCCTTCGTCCGACGACGCTACCGGGGAACCGCAGCCACGATCGCTGGAAACTCGCGAAGTCGAGTTGCTCACAAACGCGACGTCGCTCGACTTGGAGCAGCTCGCCGGCCATCTTGGCTCCGTCACGAAGGAAGTGCGACGTGAATTGCCGTTCTTGCCTGTGTCGCCTCGCGCGCCGTTGCTGATCGTCTTTCAAACGCGTGACGAGTATCGGCGATTTGTCCCGCGCTTTGCTCGCCAATTGAGCGGCCGGCTGGACGCGCCCGACTCAGACGGCTACACGGTGCAAGGCGTCAGCATCTCTTCGTGGGACGACCGGCACCGCACCCTGCGTCCGGTTTACACGCACGAGTTCCTGCACGGTTACCTTTGCCGGACGTCGCGACTTCCGCTGCATGGAGACTGGCTGCACGAGGGTTTGGCGACCTACTTCCAGCTCAGATTTCATCCGCAAGAGGAACTCAAAGAACTCATCGTGAAGGGACTCGGCTCGCCAGAGCGACGTCTGCCATTGAAGACACTCTGCAACGGCCAGCGACTGCCGCTCGATCGTTACTGGCAAGCCGCGACGCTGTGCCAATTGCTACTGACCGACGAACGCTACTCGTCCCGTTTGCCCGTGCTGTTCGAGCGCCTGCGAGACGCGAAGACCACCGACCTCGCGCCGCACTTGGAACCGGTGTGGCAGACGAACTGGGACGACCTCACGAAGGCGTGGCGCTCGTTCTGCGAGACGAAGTGAACGCGCAACATATCAGAAAGGTGTGACGACCGCTCGCAGCATCCACGACCTCGTTCGGCAAAAAGAGATCGACATGCCGATCCCCCACGAAGTCTTCACTGTTGCAATCGAAGCCAAGTCCCCCGCCGCCACCGAATCCCTCCTGCAACGCCCACCACGCGGCGAGTAACGTCACGGATGCGTCTCGGATCCGTGGACAGCATCAGCAAAAGTTTGCCGCCGACACCGGGCCGTGATATCCTCTCTCAGCGAAGAGTTCGACAGTCAGCACCGGAGAGCGAGACGAAATGGACGCGCAAAACTTTGATGGAACGATGCAAGCCTTTAAGCGGCTCGTCCCCTTCCGCCCGTTCACAGTTGCGTTGGTCAATGGAGACCGCTTTGAAGTCGGCCACCCCGACGCCTTGGTCGTGCGCGAGGGAGTGGCTGTGTACCTTGGGCCTGGCGGTATTCCCGTCTTGTTCGACCACGAAAGCGTCAGCCAAGTGATCGGCGACCTGATGAATCGCACGGATACCTAGCTCTGCGTCAGCGGCCACGGCCGCAATCGCGGAGTCTGCGCCATCCTGTTCGAGTCGAAATCCCTCGCCGCCACCGAGTCCCTCATGCAACGCCCGCCGCGCGGCGAGTAACGTGGCGGATGCGTCTCGCATCCGAGTTGCGCTCGCAAGAATCGAAACCGTTTGACAAACCGAGCGACCACCGGCACTTGGTCGTCCAACCCGAACGAACCGAGACCACGGTTGTCCTGTGCTATCTTACGTTCGGGATACGCAACTGTTGGGCCATGTCGGGGGAGCCAAGTTGACATGAAGATTTCACATTGGATAGCGGCGTTCGCGTGCATGTCAATTTCAGCGGCTTCAACTTGGGCTCACGATCTGACGAAGATCGAGCGGAAGATCACTCAGGAGCCGGCCTACACCTCGAAACCAAAATACTGCCTGCTCGTCTTCGGCCCAAACGCGGAGACGCGCGTGTGGCTCGTGCTTGACGGCAATGTTCTCTATGTGGACCGCAACGCGAACGGCGACTTGACCGAAGACGGCGAACGAGTCACCGCGAAGAAAAGCGACGGTACCAACGCCGCGGACGGCAACCTGTGGTTCGAGGCCGGTGACGTCCGCGCCGGGAAGCTCACGCACAAGAACTTGAGCGTCAACATCGGGAAGCTCGATTACCTCGCCGAACGATACGAACAGGTGAAGGAGCACCTCGCCGTGGACCCGCAGGCGCGGGGCTACTCCGTGAGGGCCGATGTCGAGATGCCTGGTTGGAAGGGCGCCGGCATCGGCGGGCGGATCGGACAACAGGCGACCGTTGGGGATGCCCATGGACTTCTGAAGTTTGCCGACAAGCCGGAGGACGCGCCGATCATCCACTTCGGCGGGCCGTGGCAGGTCACGCTCTACGGCCCGCAGCAGTTGACGGTCGGTCGCACGACGGACTTGGTGCTCGGCGTCGGCACGCCGGGGCTGGGGGCGGGCACGACCGCCTTCATTGGCTACGAAGGGGTCATCCCCGAGAAGGTTTACCCCACAGTCGAAATTACATACCCGTCCGCTCGGAAGGGAGACGCGCCGGTCAAGGAGCTCTACGAAATCAAAGAGCGTTGCTGAACGTACAATCTTGACGGCCCAGTTGGGGCTCCCGCGACGGTCGGCATCGGCACAGCCCATGTCACAATCGCGTTCGACGCTTGGAAAGACGGCCGCGTCGCTGCGTCTCGCCACGAAGTCAAGGTCGTCGCGCCTCGGTTCGATCCGAAGCTAGTGCCGGTTTCTCAGCGGCTCAAGCTCGCGCTGCAGCACCCGAATCGCAGGGCGATCCTGTCCGGCCTGCGCTACTCGCCCGACGGCCAGCGGCTCATCGCTGTCGACTACCAGGGCGGTGTCATTCAGGTCTGGGACACCGAGACCGGCAAGCAACTTACGAAGATCGAAACCCATTTCGGCATCCGAGGTGACGCGAGGGGTTTTCTTCTCTCGCCGGACTGGAGCACGCTGTACCTCTCGCGGTCGAATCGTAAAGCCACGCGCTTCGAGAAGGACGGCAAACGGATGGTCCGCTGGGAGTTCGACAGTGATGTGCGGTCGTGGGATCTCTCGAACGGTGAACCGTTGCAGACCATCAAGCCCAATCCACCGCATAACATCCTCGTCCTGCAACTCTCGCCGGACGGCTCCACCTTCCTGACCGGCGAGGAGTTGCCCGGCGACTATGAAAGTTCGCCGCCGCGCGCCACGAGCCTGCGGGATGTGAAGACCCAGCAAGTTCGACCGCTGCCCGACAAGGTCAGCGTCGTGGGCACGTTCGCGCCCGACAGCCAGACGATTGCAATCACCGCTAACGACGGCGATCACTACACCACTGCGGTGAAGTTGTTCGATACGGCAACAGCCGAGGAAAAGCTCTCGATCCCGATCACCGACCCGTTCACCAGGATCAACATCTGGCATTTTTCTCCGGATGGGCGGTTGTTGACGGGGACGACTCAAACGTTCCCGGCGCGCAAGAACTGGCAGAGTTGGGAATCGTCCCTGAAACTCTGGGACATGGCGTCGGGGCAGGAGGTCGCGTCCTTTGTCTTGGACGAGAAAAAATCCGGCTTCAATTCGGCGTTCTCGCCCGATGGCCGCACCCTGGCCGCGACGAGCTGGCAGGGCGATGAAGCCAAGCTGTTTCTGTTCGATCTGCCGAGCAGGAAACTGCTGTCGACCGTCATTCTGGG
>CAZPUJ010000671.1:0-4869 GCA_964589725.1 uncultured Planctomycetaceae bacterium | reverse complement strand
GACACGATTCACCGGGCTCGATTTCTTTCCTGATGGCCGCATCGCCGTTTGCTCGTGGGATGGCGACGTGTGGGTTGTCGAGAGTCATCCTGGAAAGGCTGACCTACGTTGGCAGCGAATCGCATCGGGAATGTTCCAGCCGCTGGGGTTGAAGATTGTCGAGGGCAAGATTCATGTGACGTGTCGCGACCAATTGGCGGTGCTGCATGACCTGAACGGTGACGGCGAGATCGACTTCTATCAGTGTCTCAACAACGACCATCAAGTGACGGAGCACTTCCACGAATTCGCGATGGGGCTGCAAATCGATGCGGCGGGGAATTTCTATTACGCCAAGTCAGGCTGCCACGGAAAGGCGGCCGTCGTGCCGCATCACGGGACTCTGTTGCGCGTGAGCAAAGACGGCTCGCGCACCGACATCTTGGCAAACGGTTTTCGTGCGGCAAACGGCGTCTGCCTCAATCCGGATGGTTCGTTTGTCGTCACCGATCAGGAAGGCTTTTGGAATCCGAAGAACCGCATCAACTGGGTCACGGTGGACCCGTCCGGCAAACCCAAGTTCTACGGCAACATGCTGGGCTATCACGATGTGACCGACTCGTCGGATTCCGCGATGGTCCCACCGCTGTGCTGGATCACCAACGCCTTCGACCGCTCACCAGCCGAACTGTTGTGGGTCGAGAGCGATCGCTGGGGACCGCTCAAGGGATCGCTGCTGAATCTGTCCTACGGCGACGGCAAAGTGTTTCTCGTACCGCACGAAAACGTGCGCGGCACGATGCAGGGGGGCCTGATCGGGTTGCCGCTGCCGAATTTTCCGACCGGCGTGATGCGCGGCCGTTTTCATCCAACGGACGGACAACTCTATTTGTGCGGCATGTTCGCCTGGGCCGGCAACGCAACGTACCCCGGCGGCCTGTATCGCTTGCGAGCCACCGGCCAGCCCATGCACTTGCCGATCAGTCTGCACGCCACCAAGTCCGGTCTGAAACTCACCTTCACCGAGCCGCTCGATCCGGCATCGCTCGACGTGAAGAATCTGCAAATCAAAACGTGGTCACTCAAGCGGACCGCGGATTACGGATCGAAGCACTACGACGAGAGGCCACTTGAAGTCCGCGGTGCGAAGTTATCGGCTGACTCTAAGACCATCACGATCGACGTTGCTGACCTTCGCCCCACATGGTGCATGGAAATCAAATTCTCGCTCCGCTCGGCCACAGGCATGCCGGTTCAAGGGACCATTCACAACACCATTCACGATCTGGCCGATTGAGCCTCCTGCTGGCGTTCGATGCCAAGACCGGCGATCGCCACTGGATGGAACGGCTCAGCGGCAACTACTCAGCGTCTCCAAGTTTTGCCAACGGCCGCGTGTTGTTTCTGAACGAAACCGGCTTGGCGACGTGGGTGAAGGCTGACCATAGATTCGCCGTGCTCGGCACGAACGAGCTCTCTGGCCGTACATTTGCGACTCCGGCATTTCAGGACGGCGCGATGTATCTGCGAACGGGCGAGACGCTCTACAAGTTCGCGCAATGAACGAGTTGAGCAACGATGAACCGTTCGGCGAGTCGGACCTGTTGGGAAAACAACTGGCTGATAACATCGGTAAGCAGTAGGCTGTTGCTGGGTAAACCTGGAATCCGATGACAAGAACGGTGTGGTCGTCACGAGTGCCTCAAGCAGCCGCTGGCCAAAGGACGTAGAATGATTTCGTTGGTCTCTGCACATCGAGCCAACCGTTGCATGAGCCGTCGCGAGTTGCTGCGGTTGAGCTCGCTGGGGCTGCTCGGTTTGACGCTGCCCGGCGGCTTGCAGGCCGAGACCGAGTCGACAAACGGAACGGCCAAGCGGTGCATCTTTATTTTTCTGTGCGGGGGGCCATCGCAAAACGATCTCTGGGATTTGAAGCCGGACGCTGCTGATGGAATCCGCAGCACCTTTCAGGCGATCGACACCAACGTTCCCGGAATTCGGTTTGGTGAACTGATCCCGCAGATCGCGCGACATGCCGACAAGTTGGCGATCATTCGGTCGATGACGCATGACGACAACGGACACGACACCGCGATTGCTCGTTCGTTGCTCGGACAATTGCCTGCTCAGCCGGGAGCTGTGCATGTCTCCCGGCATGATCATCCCGCGCTCGGTGCGATCTTGCATCGGCTGCGCGGCGACTGCGGCGAGCTGCCTCCGTGGGTCATCTTGCCTCGGCCCTTCACAACCGGCGGGCCGCCGTACAAAGGGCAGTCGGCGGGGTTTCTCGGAGCGGCTTATGACCCGCTCATGCTCGACAAGGAAAAGAAGGGTTCGTTGTCTGATCGTGACGTGAAGCTCGACGCCATTCGCTTGGCCGACGGCATCGACCAAACGCGGTTTGAGAATCGCCGTCGTATGCTCGGTGAAGCAAACGGTTCGGCAGCCGTGATCCGAGCGGCGTCTGCTGAAACGCTGTTGGCCGGTCATTACGACAGGGCGCTCAACCTGATGAGTTCGGGCAAAGCGAACCAGGCGTTCGATCTCAGCCGCGAACCGGCTGCGCTGCGAGATCGCTACGGACGCAATGAATACGGGCAGAGCTTTCTGTTGGCACGGAGGCTGGTCGAATCGGGCGTGCGAGTCGTCAACGTCTTCTGGACGTTCTTCGACGAGAAAGGTTGCCAGTTCAATCTGTGGGACAATCACGGCGTCCCCAACGATGTCTGCGGCATCGACGGTCAGCTCAAGGGGGAGGCGATGCTCAAGCATCAGTATTGCTGCCCGTCGTTCGATCGGTCGTTCTCGGCATTGTTGGAAGACCTTCAGGAGCGCGGATTGCTCGGCGAGACGCTGGTCGCGGTCGCGGGTGAGTTCGGCCGCACGCCGCGCATCAATGCAACGGCCGGCCGAGACCATTGGGCTCCCTGTTACACGCAGTTGCTCGCGGGAGGCGGCGTTCGCGGGGGGCAGGTCTATGGTTCCAGCGACAGCATCGGAGCCTACGTCAAAGACTTGCCGGTCACGCCGGACGATTACATGGCCACGATCCTGCATGCCTTCGGTGACGCACCCGAGTCGGCCGTTTACGACCAGCTCAATCGCCCGCAGCGGGTAAGCCTCGGCACACCGGTGACCGCACTGTTTTGAGGACTTTGCTTGCTGTGGAGCTGATCGAATGCCGAACAGCCCGAATCACGTTTTTCGCGGCGAGCCAATCGCCGGACTCTGTTGAAAGCAGCCGACATGACTTCGCGAAACTCCCACCAACACACGCTCGGCATCAATCGCCGCGAGCTGTTGCAGGTCGGTTATTCCGGATTGATCGGTTTTGGTCTGCCGACGTTGCTCGCGCAGCGATCGTCCGCTTCGGAGTCTCGGCCGGTCGGCGAGAAGCGTGCTCGTAGCGTGATCCTGATTTTTTTGACCGGAGCTCCCAGTCATCTCGACATGTTCGATTTGAAGCCGGAGGCTCCGGCCGAAGTGCGTGGCACGTTTCAGCCGATCGCCACGCGCACGCCGGGAATGGATGTCTGCGAGCATTTGCCAAAGCTGGCTGCTCGATCCGACAAGTTCGCGGTGATTCGCTCGATGACGCACGGCTTGCCGAGCCACGAGCACGCGACGCACATGTTGCTGACTGGCATCGACAAGATGCCGATCGGCGCGACCCACATGGCCTCGCGATCCGACTGGCCGTGCTACGCATCGACGTTCGATTACCTGCGACCGCGACGCGATGGCATTCCGAACGGCGTGATGCTGCCGACTTATTTGAACAACGGCTACGGCTTCTCAGGGCAGGATGCCGGGTTCCTCGGAGCCAAGTACGACCCGTGGCATGTGAAGCAAGACCCCAACGATCCGAAGTTCCGCGTCGAGAACCTCAGCCTCCCCGTTGGGATGTCGGTCGATGCACTCGGCCATCGACGTGAATTGCTCGCGCAGTTCAACGCGCAGTCCGCGAGCTTCGACCGTGCCCGCTCTGTGGCTGAGTTCAGCAACTATCAAGATCAGGCGATGTCGATCCTGACCGCGAGCGCGATCGGCCGCGCCTTCGCCATCGACCAGGAACCGGCCGCGGTGCGTGATAATTATGGTCGGCACTTGTTCGGCCAATCGTTGCTGTTATCGCGGCGGCTCGTGCAAGCGGAAGTGCCGATCGTGCAGGCCAACATGGGGACGATGAATAACTGGGACACGCACAACAGCAACTTCACGCAGCTCAAAGACCGCCTGCTGCCGCCGCTCGATCAAGGTGTCTCCGCATTGCTTGACGATCTGAGTTCCTCCGGCCTGCTGGAGACAACTCTGGTCGTCATGGTCGGCGAGTTCGGCCGCACTCCGAAGCTCGGCGGCAACGTCGGCACGCCGAGCTACGTCCCCGACGGCCGCGACCACTGGGGCGGAGTCTTCTTCGCTCTCTTCGCCGGAGCCGGCGTGCGAGGTGGCCAAGTCATCGGCAGCTCGGACAACATCGCCGCCTATCCCGCCTCGAACCCGTACTACCCGTCCGATCTCGGAGCGACGATCTTCTCGTCACTCGGCATCGACCCGCGCAGCATCATCAAAGACCGAGTGAATCGCCCCAGTCACGCCAGCGAAGGGGAACCGATCGCACCGCTCTTCACCGCTGCTGTCAGTTAGGGAGCGAGGAAAATAAGTTCGTAGTTCCGCCTTCAGGCGGCGTTCTACGCGCGGGCCGCCTAAAGGCGGTGCTACGAACTAATTCCTGCTCGTCCCCTCTCGTCGACATTCGCGTGATCGCCGCCACCAATCGCGACCTCTACGAAACCATCTCGGCCGGGACGTTTCGAGAAGACCTCCTCGATCGCCTCGCCGTCTTCTCGATCACCTTGCCGCCGCTGCGTGAGCGTCGCAGTGACATCC
>CAZPUJ010000670.1:0-4221 GCA_964589725.1 uncultured Planctomycetaceae bacterium | reverse complement strand
CTCCGGCCGCATGAGCAAGTCGTCGATCAGTCGTGTTCGCCGATCGGGTCGTTGGTCGGCAAGAAATGCTCGGACCTCATCGGCCGTCGGCAACGTGCCGATCACGTCGAGATAGGCTCGACGCAAGAAGTCCGAGTCGCTGCACAACGCACTCGATTGGATATTCAGCTTGCGGAGCTTCACGGCCACAAGGTCGTCGATAAAGTTCGCCAAGTTCGTTATTCCGCCTTCAGGCGGTGCCTTTGAGTTGTCATTGCTGGCCGGTGTCTCGGTTCCGCCTGAAGGCGGGACGACGAACGGGCGAGGCAACAACGCTCGAAACACATCGACCGCGCCGAGATAACTGGCCATGATCGCCACATCGCCGGGAGTTTCGCCGGTCGTGACGACACCGAACTCGTTGACCGCCGCCAAGCCGTCGCTATTCGATTGAAATTTTGCGTGTCGAGTCACGTCCTCTTCGGCGCCGTTGTCGAACTTCGCGACGACCTTGAGAGGCTGTTGTGTCTTCAACCCCATGACTTGCTCCCGGGGAGAGACGGTGATCGACACGACTCGCGGAGCGGTCGCCTCGCCAAACGGAAGTCCAGCCGCGATCCAGTTCGCCAGCGTGTGGTACTCGTCGGTGTTCTTCCGAATGCGGACTCCACCGCCATGCGGCATGTCTCCACAGGCTTTTTGCAGCAGTAGACTCCGTTCCGGCATCGCTAGATTCACGCGACGTCCTCGACTCTCAACTGCCAGGGCGACGCGGTCGGCCTGCGGATCGAACCCGAACACCGACAGTTTGAACCCGTTCTGCCCCTCGGCCTTGCCATGACATCCCGACGAGTTGCACCCGAACCGGCTGAGGATTGGCAGGATGTCGGTCTCAAAATGAAATGGCCGCGACGTCGGCTTTTCATCGGCGGCAGTCGCGAGTGAGGCGGCTCCCGAGCCAAGCACAAATAGGACACTCAACCACAGCCGCAAAATTCGGCTGGCCCAGCAACCGCAAAAAGGCCTGGAAGGCAGAAGCATCGGCGGGATTTCGTAGGTGGGAGGCGATCGTCACGCCTAATTATCGGACTCTCAAACGCATCAAAGCCAACGCATGCTAACAAAACGGCGGTGTCTGAGGCAATTCGCTGGCTCGCCGAACAAGTTTGGCGTTCGAGTCGTCTACCTTAACACGTCGGGTGGCAAAATCTCCCCGGACTTGCGAGTGAAAAGTGCTTTCAGAGTGTCAGCAGCAATTGAATCCTTGATCGAGCGGACAGAACCATCCACGAAGGCTGCGAGAAAATGGTCACCGCGCGAGCCACCAAGATTTCGGAATGGCTCATTGACGTCAATCGCCAAGTCGTCCGGCTGCGTCCAAGTCACGGCAGCATCCGCAGCAACTTCAACCGCAATGAAAGTGTTGCCAGTTCCGTCTAGGAAGTCACGTATCTTGATGCCATCCTTTCCTTCAAAAGCCATTCCTGCACCAGTCGGTACGACCAACCGCGTCTGACCTTGGCTTGTAAGTTCGAGGTCATCAGACGATGCGAAGACTGCCGGCATCTTGGAAACCAGCGTCATGTTGTGCTCGCTGTCCCAAGGCTCATTCACGTGGAACTGCTTGTGAAGTTCGGCCTCGCCGAGGAATGGCAAAATATGGACTCGCCAACTCAACAACGGCTTCCCTTGGGCATCTGCGGAGAATGCTGGCGGGAAAGAACCCGTGGCGTCGTTGTAGTTGTGCATCGCCAACCCAATTTGCTTGAGGTTGTTTCGAGCTTGAGCTTCTCCCGCTGCGTTTTGAGCGGAGGCCAACGAATTGCCACCTCGTCCAAACGGACTGCCACCAAAGGCTGCCATGCCCATTAGCATGGTCGGGAGTTGCTCGAGCTTCTGCTGAGCCGAATCAGGAATGTTGGCCACCACGCGAACTGATTGGCCCTGTTCGGTGACTTGCACACTGTTGACCAGCATCTCCAGCAACTCCGCAGCGAATGGCGGCATCGTTCCTTTTTGTGCCGCGAACTGTGATTTACCGATTGCGATTTGCTTCTCAAGCTCCGGCTTGAGCTTGGACGCCCCTGCCGAGTCCTTGCAAACCAGCGACGACTGCAAGGCGACGCCGCCAGTGACGCTCACACCAAAGCTGCCGGCGAGAAGAGTTTCCTGAATGATCCTTTGAACTTCTTGCTGAGGAGGTGCCGTAGACGTGGGAGGCGCGCCGGGCAGACTGCCAGGTGGCGCACCGACGGGCACACCCGATGGCGTCGAAAAGAGTTTCGGATCTTTCGGAGCCACGACGAACAACAAATGCGATGAGGCATCGACCACGCGATACTCGGTGCGTGGCGTCACGGTCTCGCCGCGGTCCATCGCGCCGAAGAGTTCTTCGCGAGGGCCAAGAATCAGCGTGCTCGCGTCAGCGAACCAGGCGCCCATCGGCTTTCCACCGCCACCCGCGCCGGATGGCGGACCCAGGCTCTGACCAGGCCCAAGGCCGGGATTGGGCGCAGTGCCAGAACTTGGCGGAACCAGTTCGATGTATTGTTTGCCGTTGCGATCCAGCAGCTTGGCTGCCTGACCCGGCACCGATTGCACGATGAGCTGCTGAATCTTCAAGACCTCCACGGGTTTTTTCGACCGCACGACCGCCAGGAGAGCGGCATCGGTGGGCGGCGGACCACCGGACGCCATCATGGAGGCGGCACCTTGCAGTTGCTGAACGTTGCGAACGCCGATGGTCACGCTTTCCAGATCCCCCGGAGTCAGCCCCGTCATCTGCTGGATCTGTGCCACGCCTCCGGCGACCTGAGGCGCAGCCAACAAGCCTTTCAACAGCGGAGCTTGCCAGACATCCGCGATCTTCAAGTGAATGATCAATTCTGAGTCTTGAGGCAGCCACTTTAACGCCAGAATCTTGTCATTCGGTGAGTCGGCCGGTTGTACCGGCGCGGCCGGCGCTGGCGGTTTCTGGCCGAAGAACATGAAGTACACGCCGACGGCGACGAGCAACAGCACGGCCGCGGAACCGCCGATGATCAGCGGCAGCTTGTTGCCGCCGGAATTCGCTTTGCCCTTTCCTTTGCCCTTGCCCTTCACGGTCGCCTTCTTGCCCCCCGCCTTCGACTTCCTGACAGGAGTTTCATCTTCCGACTCTTCGTCCTCGGCAGCGCTCTTGTCCTCCATTTCCATGTCCTCAAAATTGAACTCGTCATCGTCATCCGACTTCTTTGGCTTGGCCGCGGGAGCGGACTTCATCGGCTTGGCCTTCGTGCCGCCGCGCGCGGCCGCCTTGGCCACGAAGACCTCCGAGCACTTCGAGCACTTGATCTTCTTGCCGAGTTTACTGGCATCGGAAATCGCCAATTTCGCGGAGCAACCAGGACACTGGATGATGATGCGATCGGGCATGAGCTTTCTCTCTATGCGATGCGGCAACGACGACGAAACCGTAATGAGCATACCGTGAGTAATTCGGCCTCCCAAGGCCGGGAGGTCGGCGAACCACGGCTGGGTAATTCTTGAAGGCATAGAGCGGCGAAGCCGCAATGTAGCCGGCTCTCGCCGAGAGCCGATTTCCGCTCTCGGCGAGAGCGGGCTACATTCGCCGACATAATCCGCGCAGAAAAACAACCCTTTCGGCGTTAACCGCGTACGATGGGTCGAGTCATCGCGACCCACCAAAACTGACTCACCGCGCTTCCCACTCGTCGATACTCTTGGGCCAGTCGTCTTTGAGCAACCGGGACAGTGAACGATCCGCGAGCACGACGCCGTCGGACTGACAGCGAGCACAGTAATTCGTCTCGTTATCCGCGTTCGGAAAGTCGAACGCCGCGAGGCCGAACTGGCCAATCAACTGGGCTTGTGCTGGCTTCGAATCGCCCGCTTGGTAAGGACTTTGTCGAAACCCTTCGCCGTGGAAGTATCTCGTCGCTCATTCATCCAAGAGCCGCACAAAGCGAATCGCGCCCTCGAGGATCGTGTAGGCCAGCCAGCGGCCGTCGGTGGTGAATCGGCCGATGTCAGCTGGCTGACGATGGAGCGTGGGGAATTCGAGCAGATACTGTCCGGTCGGAACGTGCCAAAGTTTGACGCATTCATCCGATCCGGCGGTGACCAGGCGCCGGCCATCGGGTGAAAAGGAGAGATAGCGAATATCGCCGCGGTGTCCGAACAAGGCATGAACGCGCCGGCCAGAGTGCGTGTCGTAGATTTCGACAACCCGATCCGCGGCAA
>CAZPUJ010000669.1:0-2922 GCA_964589725.1 uncultured Planctomycetaceae bacterium | reverse complement strand
ACTTTATCGAAGAAGCCAGACCGATGTGCGCTGACGTTGGCTTGTTCCAACTCCGCGAGTTGCCTCAGCAGCTCGCGTTGTTTTTCGGGGATTTTTTTGGGGACTTCGATGTGGACCTCGACGAGCAAATCGCCGGGTCGGCCGCCGCGAGGGTCGGGCATGCCGCCAGCCCGAATGCGAAAGACTTCGCCCGACTGAGTGCCGGGCGGAACGTCTTGTTGCATGCGGCCGTCGAGCGTCGGGACTTCGATCTGGGCACCGAGCACCGCTTGCGAGTACGTGATCGGAACGTGGCAAATGATGTCTTGTCCGTCACGCTCGAAGAGATCGTGTTCCTTCACGTGAATCTCGACGTACAGGTCTCCGCGCGGCCCGCCGTTCAGGCCCGGTTCCCCCTCGCCGCGGAGGCAGAGCTGCATGCCGGTGTCCATGCCAGGCGGGATGCGGACTTCCAATCGCACCTTCTCGTTCGTGCGACCCGAGCCGCCACAGTCGGAGCACTTGTCGCGCACGATCTTGCCTTCGCCGCGACACGCCGGACAGGTCGTTTGAACTCGAAAAAAGCCCTGCGACTGGACGATCTGCCCATGTCCGCCGCAGTAGTCGCACTTGGCCGCTGTCGAGCCGGCCTTCGCGCCGGAGCCCTGGCACGTGCCGCACAGTTCGCGACGTTTGATCTCGACTTGTTGCGAGCAGCCCTTGGCAGCTTCGAGCAGGTCGATCTTGAGAGCCGTCTTGAGGCTGTCTCCTTGAGTCGCTCGCCGCCCCCCGCCGCCGCGACGCCGGCCGCCGCCGGAGCCAAAACCAAAACCCTCGAACAGGTCGCCGAACATCTCAAAGATGTCGCCGACATCTTGGAACCCGCCGCCAGCGTGTCCGGTGCCTTTGACTCCTTCATGGCCGAAGCGGTCATAACGAGATCGCTTGTCTTGATCGCTGAGGACTTCAAACGCCTCGGCCGATTCCTTAAAGCGATCGACAGCGGCGGCGTCCCCCGGATTGCGATCCGGATGATTCGCCAAGGCCAGCTTTTTGTAAGCCTTCTTGATGTCATCAGTGCTCGCGTCCTTTTTGACGCCGAGCACTTCGTAGTAGTCACGTTTGGAAGCCATTGTGGGCATGATGTTCGATAATGACGAATTCTGAAACCCGAATTGACGAGAGAAACCCGAAGGCCGAAAATGGCATTGTTACGCGAATGGCGGCACATCGACGGGAAGGCCGACACGCATGAAGAACCGAGCGAACGCTTGAGCCAAGTGCTCACGGTAGGGTGGAAGAATTCGCAGGCGAGGCGATTGTTCGGCGGCCAAGAACTTCGCAACCGAAACATGGACGCCAAACAACGAGCGGAAGTCGCAAACCAAGAAGTCCGATTCGTGGCCGGGTAAATCGCAGCGATTCAGCAGGTGATAGCCGGGAAGACTGCCTCGGCGAAGTTCCTCGCGGCCGCGCTTGCTGCGAAAGAACTCAATGTCCGTCGCCAGTCGTTCCAACGGGAAGACCGGACAGACTTGAATGATCTCTAGCTTATCGTTCGCCAAGTCGCACGATTGGCTCAGGATCACCACCGTGGCCGGATGGCGTTCAAATTCGTTCGTGGCGGTCGGACGGATGATCGGGCAGTCGAGCAGGAAATCGCCTTGTTCCAGAACGTCTCCATCAACCGAGTCGTACCAGGGATAAGAGTCACTCATCGGGCAATTCCTCCGGCAGGATCACGCACGGACGTAGTGGCCCGCCGTCCTTAACCACGGCGTTCACCGTTTCCCAACGGAACGGCATGCGGAATGAAACGGCTCGTTCGATGTCCAAGTCGTCGAATTGCACCGGATCAGGACTCAATCGGTGCCGGTTCTCGTCTTTTGCCGGCAAGTCATCCAAGACGACCATCACGCGCCGACCTTCCAAATCGACCAACGATTCTTGAAAGCGAAGCTGCCCGTTTGTCACTTCGGCGGGAAAGGTTCGGCGGACCATGATGGACTCCTGCGGAATTGGGTTCGTCTCGGTAGCCAGCATAGCCGGACTCGCGAGTGACGTTAATTCGATTTTGGCGAGCCGGAGGCCGTGAGGCCCCGGACGAATGGCGAGCGACCACAAATCGTCCGGAGGCTGACGCCCACCGGCTCGCCAACGACTTGGCTGTCTGTTGTTTTCTTGTCGGCTTCAGCCGACTCCCCATTTGTCACCAGCTTTAGCTGGTGGTGAACGGGGAAAGGAATGTGTTGGGAGCCGGCTTCAGCCGGCTTGTGGGTTTGGCTTCAGCCAGGGGATGTCTGAAGACTTGGGCAAGCCGGCTGAAGCCGGCTCAGGTTGGGTTGGTCTCCTTCCACCAGCTCAAGCTGGTGACAAATGGGGAGTCGGCTGAAGCCGACTGATTCGGGCGGCAGGCGGAAGCCTGGTCGTCCCTGGAGTGCTGCGGCTCGACGCAGCCCTCCATTCAATTGGAATAGCGATTCTCAAGTGCCAGAAAGCGTCGCGAAGAAGATCGGCTCACCGACGGCGGTCTTCCTCGATTGCAAAGTCTTCTGGCTCTTGTATGGAGGGCTGCGTCGAGCCGCAGCACTCCAGGGTTTGGTCGCGGAGCGACCGTTGATGGTAGCCGTGGGTTTCAACCCACGGTCGAGGTTGTGAATCGGGATGGTCTCGTCGCGGAGCGACGGTTGAATTGTTCAATCGTCGCTCCGCGACGAAATGGTTTGGTGTGGTTCGGTCCGCCGAGGCGGATGGGTTGAAACCCACGGCTACCATCGGTTGCCGCTCTGCGGCAGAAACGATGGCAGGCGGTTGGGTGGCACGCCCAGAACGAAGTGATGGGCGTGGTTGTCGTCGCACAACCACCACGCCCTTCGATGACTCAGGGCGTGCCACCCTCTGATGGCTGTGACTCAATAATCGCTCACCGTTATGCTGGAAGTG
>CAZPUJ010000668.1:0-5611 GCA_964589725.1 uncultured Planctomycetaceae bacterium | reverse complement strand
GCGTCCCCCGACTCCCGTCCGCCGCGGCGGATTCACCGTCTCGTACCATCCTCCCGCGCGACTCAAAAGCCAACACCAAAAATCAGGGGGCATCACCCCCGCCCGACTTGACTTTCGACGTTACATCTTGCGCGTCGGGTTCGTGTCGAGGCCAGGAATGATCCGGATTGGACCGCAGCGGCCGGATGAACCTCGCTCACGACTGCGGCTCCTCGGAAGTAGCCGAGCCGTCCCCGTGAGGCGGAACGACCATCCGAATCGCCCGCCATGTAAACTCGTCTCGCAACAGCGCCAGCACGACAACAAACGACGCGCCGCCAGCGGCCGCGCCGAATAGCGACGGCAGCGGCAAGGGCGCCTTCAGCACGAACCACCCAACAACGGCCGCGACTGTGGAACCCACTGCCGATCGCAGCAAGGCGCCGGGCAATCCCGCAAACGTCGACCAACCCAATCGAAGGCCCACCAGCGACAACAGCACGATCGCGTTCAACAGATAAAACACCGATGTCGCCGACGCGAGTCCGGACACGCCCGTGCGTCGGTACCAATCGAACTTCAACGCCACTCCGATCCCGAAACCAACCAGCCCCACCAGCACCGGAGTCAGCGGCCTCTGCCACGAGTAAAACACTTTCGACGCGATCTCACCCAAGCTGCCGCCGACGATCATGCCGCACAGTATCGCCAGCAGAGTCGCCACGACTTTCGTGTCTTCCGCGTCGAAGCGGCCTCGTTCGAGGAAGTCGTGAATCAGCGGCTGGCCGAACCCAAACAGCGCCACGACCAGCGGCACGAGCAATATCGCGAGAAACTGCAGTGCCGCCGCGATCTCGACGCGGAGTTTGTCGTTGTCACGCGCCGCCGCTTGCGCCGCCAGCGACGGAAATGCGACGATCGCGAGGCCACTGGTGCTCAACGTCATCACCGCCGCCGCCAACCGCGAGGCGTATCCCAAATGTGAAACGCTCCCCGGCAACAGCTTCGACGCCAAGTAGCGATCGACCAGCGGATCGAGCTGAGTGCATGCCAATCCGATCAGCAACGGCGGCAACATCACGAAGCAACGTCGCACCGCCGCCTGCGACTCGTTCGTGACTGGCCAACCGAGCGAGAACTGTCCCCACGGCGTCTGCCACACAAAACTTAAGAGCGATCCCAACACGATCGCTCTCGCGGCGCCGGACATTCCGTCGGTCGCGGCCCATTGCCACGCCAGCACGAACGTCACGCCGTTGCCGACCAACGCAGCGATGCCCGTCACCGCGAAACGACCCAAGCAATAACTCCACGCGCGAGCCATCGCCGCCAGGCTGTTCCAAATCACCAAGCTCGCCAGTGTTTCGAATAACTCCGCCGCACGCCACACCTGCTCGTCATCAAAGCCCGGATGCAAAGTTCGCATCCACGAATTCGCGAACTGGCGCGCGGCCAGCCACCACAACACGCTGACCAAGAACAGCCAGCAGACGATCTGAATCGCCATCGACCGCGGGGCCGTTTCGCCGACTCGCTGCCGAGTCTCGACGAAGACTGGCACAAAGACTGACCCGAGCGACACGCCCAGCAGCCCGCTGACCACCAGCGGCAACGTCCACGCGGCCACGAGCGAGTCCATCTCCGCATCGGCACCGAAACGATTCGCCAAAAGTAACTGAAAGGCGAATTGCAGACCCATCTGCCCCAGCGTCAGCAGAGTCAGCACGGCGACGGATCGAAGCGAGGTCGTAGCTTGCGGCATGGCGCGAGTGTACCGGCTGCCGCAAAGTTGCGCCACACCTTTTATCTGGTTTCGCCGGACGTCGTCGCTTCGACAAGCTTCACACGACGCTGTTGCAGCTACAAACACCGAGGTAGACTGTTGCCAGTCTTGACGCGGACGGTTGATTTACTGTCAGCGTCTGCCGTCCTTCTTGCCCGGGTGTGCGCTCGATGCCCGAGAACCCCACCAAGCTGATCTCCGTGACGTGTGCCAATTGCGGCGCGACGTTCAAAGTCGCCGCGCGGCATGCCGGCAAGATGGGCCGCTGCCCGGCCGAAGGATGCGGCCAAGCGTACCAAGTTCCGGAAGTGCCGCCGTCTGACTCACCTGTGGACGTTGTTCTCGACAAACCTCGTCGCACGTCGGCGGCGACGCCATCACGACCAGCGCGACGAGCGACGAAACGGACGTCGCGTGCGACGCAACGGCCAGCGCGCGGCGTCGCGCAGCGGTTGTGGCCGTTGTGGAGCGCCGCCGGACTGGGAGTATTCGTACTCGTCAGCGTGGCCTTGTGGGGGACTGGAGCGATTCAGCCGCCGCAAGTCGCCGCCGCGAAGTTGGACTCGTATCAATCGCAGATCGCGCCGTTCGTCAAGAAGTATTGCGTTGAGTGTCACGGGCCGGACGCTTCCGAAGGCGGCATTGCGCTGCACTCCTACAACAGTGAGATCGCGGTGCTGAAAGGCCGCAAGCACTGGGAGCAAGTGCTCGGCATGTTGCAGATCGAGGCGATGCCGCCGGTCGAGGACGGGCGCGAACGGCCGACTCACGAAGAATTCGTCGCCGTCGCATCATGGCTGGAAGACAAGCTGTTTAACATCGACTGCCAGCTCAACCGCGATCCGGGCCGAGTCACCGTCCGGCGACTGAACCGTGTGGAATACAACCTCACGATTCGCGATCTTGTGGGAGTTGATTTCAATCCGGCCGAGGACTTTCCGTCTGATGACGTGGGCTACGGCTTCGACAACATCGGCGACGTGCTTTCGATGTCGCCGCTGCTGATGGAGAAATACCTCGACACTGCGGAAAAGATCAGCGAGAAGGCCGTCAGTTCGGCCGATCCCTCGAAGGCCCGCAAAGTACGCTTCGCCGGCAAACGTCTGAGGCCCGGCGGCGCGGCGGAAGATCGGGGTGATGGGTACTCGATCAACTCGGTCGGCCACGTCATTGCCAAACACAACTTTCCACGCGACGGGGAGTACCTGTTGCGCGCCCAGGCGATGGCCGATCAAGCCGGTGACGAACTGGCAAAAATGGAATTCTGGGTCGATGGCAAGCCAATCCACACGTTTGAGGTCAAAGGCCAGCAAGCTCCTGATGAATACGAAATGAAGCTGCGTCTATCCGGTGGCAATCACAGGTTCACCGCCGCGTTTCCGAACGACTTCTACAATCCCAAAGCTCAACGCGGCGGCAAAGATCGCAACTTGTATGTGGAGTGGCTGGAGGTCGCCGGCCCGCTCGATCTGCGTGACGACGACCTGCCGGAATCGCATCGCCGCCTGATCGCCATTCGACCTGGCGAAGGCCGCTCCGTCGTCGATGCCGCTCGCGAGGATTTGCGTCCTCTGCTGCGACGCGCGTTCCGCCGAGCCGTGACTGACGACGAAGTCACGCGTTTCGTGCCGCTCGTCGAGATGGCCGTCTCGCAGGGCGAGACGTTCGAACGTGGAATGCAACTTGCGCTGCAAGGCGTTCTCTGCTCGCCGAACTTTTTGTTCCGCATCGAGCAAGACGCGAAGCCCAACGACCCGAAAGAACGACACGACGTCAGCCAGTTCGAACTGGCGACGCGGTTGTCGTACTTCTTGTGGTCCAGCATGCCTGATGACGAATTGCTGGCCGCCGCCGAGCGGGGCGACCTCCGCAAGCCCGCGGTTGTCGAGCTACAAGTCCGTCGCTTGATCAAAGATCCGCGCTCGGAAGCTCTCGTTGAGAATTTCGCGATTCAGTGGCTGAACCTGCGCAGCCTCAACGAGATCACTCCAGACCAAAACAAGTTTCCGGAATTCACGTCGCAACTCCGCGACGACATGCGCCGTGAGACCGAATTGTTTTTCGACCACGTGATGCGCGAAGACCTTAGCACGCTGGAACTGCTCGACGGCAAATTCACGTTCGTCAACGAACGGCTGGCGAAGCTGTACGGTATCGCGAACATCACGGGAGACGACTTCCGCAAGGTCGCGTTGACTCTGACCGGCCGACGCGGACTGCTCACGCAAGCCAGCATCCTGACTGTGACCTCGAACCCCGGCCGCACCTCGCCGGTCAAGCGGGGCAAGTGGATCATGGAGAACATTCTCGATGCGGCCCCGCCCCCGCCGCCGCCAAACGTTCCTAGCCTGGAAGAAACGCAAGCCGCGAAACCGAACGCGACGCTCCGCGAACAACTTCAAATCCACCGCGAGAACGCGACTTGCAACTCGTGTCATCGCCAGATGGACGACCTGGGATTCGGCTTCGAACATTTCGACGCCATCGGCCGCTGGCGCGATCGAGACGGTCAGCACGACATTGACGCTTCCGGCATTCTTCCCAGCGGCGAGAAGTTCAACGGTTCCGAAGAATTGATCGGCATCCTGAAAAAGCGCAGCCGCCAATTCAGTCGCTGCCTGACGGAAAAACTGCTGACGTATGCCATCGGCCGCGGTCTGGAATACTACGACAAGTGCGCGGTCGATAAGATCATCGAGGCCCACGAATCTTCCGGCCACAAGTTTTCGAGCCTGATCACCGCCATCGTCCAAAGCGAACCATTCCAAATGCGCCGCGGCGACGGGCCGACAGAGTAACAGGCATTGCTTTTTGAAGAGTTTTGTGGAGGTTGAGAATGAGCGCATCCGAACTTTTGGATCAAGTCCTCAAGCTGCCCCAGGCCGAGAGACAGGCCATTGCCGAAGAGCTGTGGAGAAGTCTCGAATCGGCCGACGGCGAACCGGCGGGCGTGCCAACTCGGTGTGATGCCGAGCATCTTGAAGAGATGAAGCGGCGAATCGCCGCGGTGCAATCAGGGGAATACGAATCCGTCAGCTTTCAAGAAGCGATTACTTATGCCAGGCAGAAATTGTCGGAAAGGCGGGCATGAGCTTTCGCGTCCTGACTCCAGCTCGTGAAGAACTTGTTGCCGCTGCCGAGTGGTATGAATCAAAGACCGAGGGATTGGGTATTGACTTCATTGATGTGGTGGAAAAGGAACTCGCCGCGATTGAATCTGACCCCTATTCGTTTCCGCTTTGGGAATTGAACGTCCTGGATGCTGAAATCCGCCGCGTCTTTTTGCAGAGATTTGGATTTCTGATCTACTACCAAGTGATTCAAGACGAGGTCATCGTCCTGACGATTTGCCACGGCAGTCGAAACGACGAATCTTGGATCAAACGCGTGCGACGATTGGATTGGTGATCGATGGACCGAATTCAGCAGATCGTATGGAACGGGGAAAAGCCGGTGCGAGTCGTTGAGGCATCGGTATTTGACTTCGCGTCCTAGCAAGAATTGGAGCTTGAGTCATGTCGTATTTTATCAACCACATCACTGCCGCTCAGCGAGTGACTTTGCGGACGTTTGCCGACTCCGGTTTGTTATCTCGCCGGACGATGCTGAAAGGGCTCGGAGCGGCCGTCAGTCTGCCGGTGCTCGACGCCATGTTGGCGACTCACGCGCTCGGTGCCTCGAAAGCTGTCGCCGAAGCGGCTGGCAAGGCGATCCCCACGCGATTGGCGTTCATGTTTCAACCGAACGGCGTGATCGGGTCCGCGTGGTTTCCGACGAATCCTGGCTCGGCGTATGAGCTGAACGACTCGCTCGAAGCGCTGGCTCCACACAAAAACGAAATGCTCTTGA
>CAZPUJ010000667.1:0-20061 GCA_964589725.1 uncultured Planctomycetaceae bacterium | reverse complement strand
ACAGACCTGGACGAAAAACACAAAGTCCTAGGCTGGGAATCTGGACAGTTCGGCTTTCCCAATGAATTCACAGCCCGGCCGAGCGCAGAATGTCGATCAGTCGTTGCCGTCGATCACCCGGCATGTCGCCGGCGTCGAGCCAACCGACTCGCTGTTTGAGCGGCGCGGCCCATAGCGGCAGCGGGCCCGAATCGAGTCGGACGACCAATCCCTCGTCGGCTTCGGGCATGTCTTCCCGTTGTCGACAGACCTTAAGCACCAGGTCGGGAATGGTGTCCTGTAACGTGCGAATCGCTGGATCATCGTTGCGAGCTTGTCCCAAGACGCACACCGGAAACGGCCGAACCAGCAGCCGGCGATGCAGCTCGAAAAGCGGCAATCCTTTCACGGGATGCACGAAATGGGGCGCAATCTGCACGAGCGGATCGAGCGCGAACTTCCGATACCAACACGCCACGTGCGGCACTTTCAGTCGCGGCGGATCGTCAATGACTTCCGCACCATAGAAAAGTAAGTCCAAATCGATTGTGCGGGGTTCCCACCGCAACGTCCGCACTCGGCCTAATTCGGTCTCGATCGCCAGCAGCTGGTCGAGCAAATCGAGAGGAGTTCGGGTGGTTTCCAAGACGGCGGCGGCATTAAAGAACTCGGTCCCCGCGTCCACACCGATGGCGCTCGTTCGAAACAAAGAGCTGCAACCGGTCACAACGACCTCCGTCGGCTCGTGCAGGCGGCGCAATGCCTGATCAAACGTCTGGGGAACATCTCCGATGTTGCCGCCCAAGCTGATCAAGCACGTGGTCATTACTGGAGTCATCCGCGGGGAGACGATGGTGTGTTTCGACGCCGTCAGTCTATCGCGAGCGACCGGCAAAATGGTATTCCGTTAAGCTCAACTTTTGCCGGAGTTTCAGAGAATCGAGGCACGCAATTGCGTGAACGAATGCGTCCGCGAGGCTGGCAAAGCCTGTGGCTGGTCGCCAGAATGCCGCCTCTCACAAGTCACGACTTGAGGTCGTCACGATCGAGCTTTTCATCCGTCCGCACACGAGAATCCTGTTTATGGCGAAAGAAGAGGCCATCGAAGTTGAAGGCACCGTGGTCGAGGCGCTGGCCAATACACAGTTCCGTGTCAAACTGGAGAACGGCCACTTAGTCTTGGCGCACGTGGCCGGCAAGATGCGTAAGCACTTTATCCGCATCGTGCCCGGCGACAAGGTCAAGGTCGAAGTGTCCCCGTACGACCTCAATCGCGGCCGTATCATCTTCCGCGAACGATAGCACCCAGTGCCCCAGATGCTTCCAGCATTCGCCTCACGTTTCGCGCGAGCTTTTCGATGTCGAGCAGTCTCTCCGGCCAGTCTTCCGCGCTTGAAGTGCAACTTTTTTCTGACGGGGCTTGCAGTGGTAACCCTGGTCCCGGCGGCTGGGGCTGTCTCTTGAGGCATCTCAAGACCGGCACGGAAAAAGAACTTTCGGGCGGTGCCGCGGGGACAACCAACAATCAGATGGAGTTGATGGCCGTGATCTCCGGACTTGAGTCGTTGACGCGGCCGACGGTTGTCGAAGTCATCACGGACAGCAAATACGTCGCCGACGGTTGCCAAAGCTGGCTCCCGAACTGGAAGAAGAACGGCTGGCGACGCCGCGACGGTTCGCGTTGGGCACCGGTCAAGAATCTCGAACTGTGGCAGCGGTTGGACGCGCTGCTGGCCAAACATCGAGTCCGCTTCACGGTCGTCAAAGGCCACAGCGGTCACGCCGAGAACGAACGCTGTGACGAGCTTGCCGTCGCCGCCGCGCGGGGGTTCGGGGGTTCCTGAGCTTTTCCGAATGCCTGACTCGCAACCCACCGCTGATCTCGCTCACGCCGACATCGGTATCGTGTGCGCGCTGCCGATCGAACTGGGAGCGTTTCTGGATCGCTGCGACAAAGTGAAGAAGTACACGGGCGGCGACTTTGTGTTTCGTGGCGGCTTGTACGACGGCATTCGCATCGCGGTCGTCGAGGCCGGCATGGGATTTGCGCGAGCCCGGCGAGCGACTCAAGCATTGCTGGAAGGCCACACGCCGCAATGGCTGTTGTCCTGCGGCTTTTCCGGTGCGTTGCGACCGGACATGCCAATCGGCTCGATCGTCGTCGCCGATTCGATCGTCGATCAGCACGGGCAGACATTACGGATCGACCTCCGCATGTCGCCCGATCCGGCCAAGCAATTGTTCGTGGGCCGGTTGCTGACCGCCGACGAATTGGTGCGGTCGGTCGAAAAAAAGAAGCAATTCGGCGAAATGTATGCGGCACTCGCCGTGGATTTGGAGAGCCTCGCGGTCGCGCAAGTTGCGCGCGAGCACAAAACGCGCTTCGTGGCGGTGCGAGTGATCAGCGACGACCTCTCGGCTGACTTGCCACCGGAAGTTCTGAGCGTTGTGGGCGCGACCGGTAGCGTCCGTTTCGGAGCCGCGATCGGCGCGATTTTCAAACGCTCGGGGGCCATGAAAGAAATGTGGCGGCTGCGCGAGCAAGCTCACGCCGCCGCCGAACGAATGGCGACGTTTCTGGACGGAGTAATCGTTCAGCTTCATGCGGCCAACCTCCCGGTCTCCTCGCCTGTTCGACGGGAGAGTTCGGGGCAGTGATAAGGCCACATCGTCACCATTTCGTCGACGGGAGAGTCGACGGAAGAAATGTGGCCTACCGGCGGAAATTCAACTGCTCCGTCACCGCCGCCGCCGCATTCGGACGCGCGAGTTTCCGCATCGCCTGTCGCATGCGTTCGCGGCGTGATGCGTCCGAGATCAACTCAGCCAGCGAGACGGCCAACCCCCGCGCTGTCTCCGCCGCATCAACTCCTTCCTCGACAATCATTACCGCGCCACGATCAGCGAACAACCGCGCATTCAAACGCTGATGGTCATGCGCTGACTTTGGCAATGGCAGCAGAATCGCCGGAATTCCGGCACAAGCGAGTTCTGCCAACGTCGTCGCACCGGCGCGCGAAATCACACACGTGGCACTGCGATACACCGTCGCCATGTCGCCCAAAAAAGGCTGCGTCTCAAACTGCAACGGCAATGCCGCGGACCGCTGGCGAATCGAATCGCAGTCAGCCGCGCCGGTTTGATGCACAATCCGCCAATCCGCCAACTGCGAAACAAGTGATGCCAGCGAGTCGAGCACCGCGGCGTTCAGCGTTGCCGCCCCCTGACTTCCTCCCAAGATCAGCAAGGTCGGCGGCGAATTCAAATCGGTTGCCTCACACGTCGCGAGTTCCGCGATTTTGCGGCGGATCGGGTTCCCTGTCACGACCGCTTTCACTCCAGCGGGAATGTGTTTCCACGTCTCATCAAAAGGCAAGCAGACGACATCCGCGAAACGACTCAGCCAGCGTGTCGCCTTGCCCGGAATGACGTTTTGTTCCAAGAGTACAACTGGCACGCCACTTCGCCGAGCCGCCAACACCGGCGGCACGCTGGCGAATCCGCCCAGCCCGATCACCACGTCCGGCTGCTCCGCCGCCAACAACGTTCGCGCGATGCGATAGGCCTGCCCGTTTCGGACGACCGAATTCCAGATTCGTCCCGGAATCAGCGACGGTGGCACGGACGCCAACGGGACATGCTCATACCCGGCAGCGTCCACGATCTGCTTTTCCAGCAGCTTCACCGAACCCCAAAATTGGATTCGCGTGTTGGTATCACGACGGACCAACTCATCCGCGACGGCAATGCCGGGAAATAAATGTCCGCCCGTGCCGCCGCCAGCCAAGATCACACTTCGTCGTTGTGGCTCTGTGGTCATCATAAGCACTTCAATTCGAGACGCGACTGGCGGAGAAGTGTTTCACGAACACCGATCTTCAAACAAGGGTTCGGAGGCACGAATTCCTGTTGGGCTCGTGAACATTTTGTGAGACGTCAAAGCGGCTTGCTCAGCACGGCATGAGAACGTACACCCGTCCCATGACTTCTCCCCCGAAGATTTTGATTCTTGGCGGCAGTGCGCGAGCCGCCGCCGGCAGTGCCATGCGCGCGGGCTTCCAGCCGATCTGTGCCGATCGGTTTGGCGACGAGGATTTGCGCCGCATCGCTCGCGTGCTGCCGGTCGACGATTATCCGAGCGGATTGCTCGCGGCCGTCGAGTCGTTACCGCCAACACCCTGGATTTACACTGGCTCGCTGGAAAACGAAGCGACTTTGATTGCAGCGATCAGCCGCCGACATCCGCTGCTGGGCAATCCGGCCGACGTTCTGCGTCGCGTCCGTGATCCATTTTGGTTGGAGCGGACGTTGCGTGAACACAATCTCTCGTCGTTGCGTGTTCGGGCCGCGAGCGATCCTTCACCCAACAACGGCCAATGGCTGGTGAAACCGTTGCGAAGCGGTGGGGGACTTGGCATTTGCAGGTGGGACGGCAGCCGCAATTCATGGGACAATGATGTCTACCTTCAGGAGCATTGTCACGGGCAGCCGATGTCGGCGTTGTTCGTTGCGTGGCCGGATGACGTTCGCTGCATTGGAGTCTGTCAGCAGTTGATTGGCCTGGATTTCGGTGCTCCGACGGAGTTCGGATACGCCGGCTCGATCGGTCCGATCGAGATGCACCGCGACATTCGCGAGCGGGTTGAGCGACTCGGGTTGGTGCTGGCCATCGAGGCTCGACTACGAGGACTCTTCGGCATCGACTTCATACTTGCAGACGACGTCCCGTGGCTCACCGAGGTCAACCCCCGTTACACCGCGTCGGTCGAAGTGCTCGAACGCTCATGGGGTTTGCCAATCCTAGCGTGGCACGTTTCGGCATGCACAAGATCGGGTCCAGAGACCAAGTCGTCAGGAATGACCACTCCCGACCGCGTCGTCGGCAAGCAGATCGTCTACGCCACCAGGAACTTCGTCGCACCAAATATGAGTGTTGTCGCTTTCGATGTGGACTCGCTCGCTGACATTCCAACACCCGAAACCCACATCGCCGCCGGCTGGCCGATCTGCACGGTGTTTGCGGATGCCACGAACACGAAGACCTGTCGACAACGACTGGCACAAGCGGCTCGAAGATTTCGATTGGAGCTTCAATCTGAATGTCGGGCAAAAGGTGCTTTGGACCTAGCGGCCGGCGACAAAGAGTTCGGCCGTCCGACAAATTGAAAAGTTGAAATTGGAAATTTTCTTCCCGCGTCATCGCTCGGACAGCTTATGCACCGTCCGCACGATGCGGTCTTCCAAACCGGATTTCCATTTCGAGGGTTGCATGTAGACGATCATCGAGCTTTCACCTTCGTAGCCTCCTTCTGCCAACACGCGTTCCGACGGGATGTAGGCCATCACGTCGTTGGCATAGCCGGTGACCCACGTCTTGCCTTGGCCAAGTTCCTTCTTCAGACGCAGTGAATAATCCACGACCACTTCGCCACCAAGAGCGATCCAGGTGACGGAGTCTCCCAATTTCCAGACTTGCACTGGGTACGGATAAACGTTCGAAATCGACTTGCCGGCGTCGAGGTCTTTCAAAAACAGACTGGCTCGCGTCCGTTGGTAGCGGTCCTTCGACTTCGCAACCATTTCGATTTCTTCACGCGCCGGGATGGTGGCGAATTCAAGATCGACCTCTTGAAAGGCCGTCCGCAGCGAGCCGTTGACCGCCGACATCTCGCCACCGATCACCTTCTCGACCGACAACGCCAGCATCCGGCCGTACTGATCGGCGATCTCGACCTTGCGACGGGGCAACGGATTCTGATCCGCACCACAGCCACTGAAAAACAACGCCGTCGCGCCGACATGTCGTTCTTCCAAGTGCAACTGCGCGAAGCCGGCATAGTCGCCGCACCACTGGTAAAAACTCAGCACCGTGTTGTGGCAGGCGTAACCGAAGATCAGGCCTCGCAGGCGCGCTCCGTCGGCGGAGAGAACTCGCAGCACGGGTACTTCGTGATCGAACGGCCCGGTGCCGATCGGTACTCGACGATTCGATGCGAAGCCGCAGTTGCCAATCCCCGTCGCCAACCGCGCCGGCTGCAAATCGGCCATCGCCTGCTCGATTGCCGACAGGACCAATTCGTCCAGCCGCTTCTGGTATTCGCGCACCACGACCCAGTCGTCTTCTTTCATGTCGAGCATGTGCGATAGCGCCTGATCGAGCGCCGGGCCGCAGTGCGTGTGTGAGCAACTCAGCAGCAGATCAGCTCGCCCGAGCCCGTGTTTCTCCTTCACCGCGGCCGTCAATCGTTGAGCCATTTCGCGTGGCACGCCGATCAAGTCCAGCGAAACGAACACCACACGATGCCCGTTCGGGTCTTGCATCGCCGCCGTGCGAACAAATAAATCGTGAACTTTCCCTTCCGACGCATGCTCCCGCCCGCCATACCCACTCAGCCACATCGGCTTCTCCGGCGTGATGACGACACGTGCAAAGCCCGCCTCCCAACCGGAACTCGATTCCTCCGCCAAAGTCAATGTGGGCGGCATGGCGATGGTCGTAAGCAACGCAAACAGGGGAATCAGATTTCGCGGCATGGTCGAATTTATCCTTTGTCATTGGTCCATTGTCAGTAGTCAGTAGTCGGCTGTCAGTCGTGGGCTGATGATCATCACATCAGGCATGAGCGCCAGCGACAAGTGATCAAGGACAACGACCAGTTAACGACGAACCTATGATAATTGACCAGCAGATTCGCATCCGTCTGACTCGACTGAATCCCGAGTACTCAGTACTCAGTACTGACCTCTGGCTTCTGGCCGCTGACTCCTGACCCCTGTCCTCTAACTCCCGGCCCCTCCCATGCGCTGGCCCGTTCAACGGCAATTGCTGACTTCGATGCTGCTGGTCGTGGTCTTGGCCAGCGTGCTTTCCAGCGGCGTGAGTGCTTGGGTGGGGAGCCGCTGGGCGCGACGCGACGAGCATGAGCGATTGGCTCGGGTCGTGGCCACACTGACGGACGCGAGCTTTCCGCTCCAAGAAAACGTCCTGCAGAAAATGGCCGGGTTATCCGGGGCCGATTTCGTGGTGTGGGATCCGCAGCAGCAAGTTCAAGCCGCAACGTTGCCGCTCAACGCCGAGATTCGCGAGCGACTCAAAGCGGTTCCCGAGACCGGGCCGTTGAGCGACCTGTCGAGCAATCCGCGCGTGGAGATTCGCGGTCGCGACTTTTTGACGGTGAAGGTGCCGTTTCGACGCTCGCCGGCACGACCGCTATCGTTGCTCGTGCTGTACCCCGAAGACCGTTGGTGGACGGCGACCCGCGCCGCGATCTTTCCGCCGCTGATCGCTGGCGGAGTGACTGCGTTGGTTGCGATCGCGTTTACAACGTGGTGGGCCACACGGTTCGTGCGGCCGATCGCGCGGCTCAATCGACAGAGCGGTGAGATCGCCAACGGCGTGTTTCAGCCGCTTCCGCTACCGACGCGCGACGACGAACTGCGCGATCTCACGCTGTCGATCAATCGAATGGTCGAGCAATTGACGCGGTACGAACAACAAGTACGTCGCAGCGAACGACTCAAGACGCTGGGGCAACTGGGGGCGGGGCTGGCACATCAACTTCGAAACTGGCTGACGGGAGCTCGCCTGGCGTTGCAGCTTCATGCACGTGAATGCCCTCTCGGGCCGAAAGCCGAATCGACCGACGTCGCGTTGCGCCAAATCATTTTGATGGACTCGTACTTGCAACGCTTCTTGACGCTCGGTGCGGCATCAAGTGAGGTCGACAAAGTTCCGGCGTTTTGTGACTGCTCGCTGACGCCGCTGATCGATGAAGTCTTGTCGCTGATCCGTCCGCGCTGCCGACATGCGGGAGTGGACTTACAATGGTTGCCGCCAGCCGACCCGATCACGATCTCCGCCGATCACGATGACTTGCAGCAGTTGCTCGTCAACTTGCTGCTCAACGGCGTCGAAGCCGCGGCGCGATCAACTACGCCAGCGTGGGTGAAAGTCGAGTTGCAATCAATCACTAAAGACCGCGTCCGCGTTCGAGTCCTGGATTCCGGTCCCGGCCCCACTCCCGAGATCGCCCAGCAACTCTTCGAGCCATTTGTCACCGACAAGCCGGACGGCACAGGACTCGGCTTGGCTGTCGCTCGCCAAATCGTCGAGTCGCATCACGGCGAACTGCGTTGGCATCGCGAAGCGGACGCGACGTGCTTTGAAGTGGAGTTGCCAATGACAACGTAACCGCCGCACTCCGAGGCTGTGAAAGAATTGACTCTCAGGCGAGCGGGGCGGCGTCAGCCCCCCGGTTTTCAGCCGCCGTCATGACCACCGGGGGGCTGACGCCGCCCCGCTCGCCAATTGTTTCACGAGCGCAGAGCGTGATCGCCACTTTATGAGAGCACTCGCGCCGTGTACCCCTCGCCGCGTTGAGCGACATCCGACGGAGTCCCTTCCGCGATGACGCGGCCGCCACGTGACCCGCCTTCCGGACCAAGATCGATCAGCCAGTCGGCGTGGCGCATCACGTCGAGATGATGTTCGATGACAAGCACCGTGTGGCCCGCGTCAACAAAGCGTCGTAGCAGGCTCAGCAAGCGCTCGACGTCGGCTGGATGCAGGCCGGTCGTCGGTTCGTCCAGCACGAACAATGTGGACGCAGTGCTGCTGCGGCTCAGTTCGGTCGCCAGTTTCACGCGTTGAGCTTCTCCGCCCGACAGTGTTGTCGCGGGCTGGCCAAGTCGCAGATAACCCAGCCCGACCTCGCGACAGGTTCGCAGCACAGCGGCGACACGCGGGTGATTGGCGAACAATTCGACGGCCTGTTCGCACCGCAGCTGCAACACGTCCGCAACCGTCAGCCCGTGAAAGCGGATTTGCAATGTCGCTGCGTTGAATCGCGCGCCGCGACAACTCGGACAAGTCACGAACACGTCGGGTAAGAGTTTCAATCGGACCCTTTGAACGCCGCGACCGCGACAGGATTCGCAACGTCCGGACGGCGCGTTGAATTTGAAGCGGCTCGCGCGAAAGCCTCGCAGCCGAGCGTCTCGTGTCTGCGCGAACAACCGACAGACGTCGTCCCACAAGCCGGAATACGTCGCCAGATTTGACGCAGGTGTGCGACCGAGCGGCGATTGCGTGACTTCGACTAGCCGCGCGATGTGCTCAACGCCGAGCAGTGTTCCGCGCGGGTTTCGTGGAGACAGCACCTCGGCTGCACGTTGGCGCGGCAATAGGGAGTCGGAAGTTGGTGCGGAGTCCTCAGTACTGTGTACGCGCTGAGCGTGTCGGCGCTGAGTGGGTACCTGGCGAAGCGACTCGCGAATCAACGGTACGAGCGCGTCGTGGACGAGTGATGTCTTGCCGGATCCGCTCACGCCGCTGACGACCGTGAGCGTGCCGAGCGGAATGTGCACGCTGACGTCTTGAAGATTGTGGACGCTTACACCGGAAAGGCTCAGCCAGCGCGAGGAGGTTGAATCTGTCGCGTGGGTCTCGCTTCGCTCGATCCATCCTACTTCAGTTTTAAGAGCGTCTAGCAAAACCAAACCGAAGCGCGAGCGAGGAACGTTTTCACTGGCGATTTGTGGATCGCCCTCGCTTACGCTTCGGGTTAGTGTGGCCTTTTTGTTAGACGTCCCAAGAAACCTTCCCGTGACGGATCGCGGGTCACGCCCAACTTCGTCGGGCGTGCCGCACGAGATGACTCGTCCACCGTCCGCGCCGGCTCCGGGACCGAGGTCGATCAAGTGATCGGCGTGTCGCATCATCTCAGGATCGTGCTCGACGACGAGCACCGTGTTGCCTTGATCTCGCAGGTCGTGGAGCATCGCGATCATGGCGGCGGTGTCGCGTGGGTGCAGGCCGACGGTCGGTTCGTCCAGCACGTAGCATGTGCCGGTCAGCCCCGAACCGAGACACGCGGCCAGTCGAGCGCGCTGGTATTCGCCGCCGGAAAGCGTTCGCGTGGGTCGGTCGAGTGTGAGGTAGTCAGCTCCCACGCGAATCAAGAACTCCAGCCGCTGGCGTATCGCCGGCAAGGTTCGTTCGAGCACCTGGGGTATGTTCATTACGCGCTCGTTCCGGTGTTGGTTAGAACACGTTGAAAACGTGCTCCACGAACGGACGATCTCTGCTGCTTCGCTCACCGATTTCGAGAGGAGTTCCGGCAATGTCATCTCGGCGAGCGTGACGCGCCGCGCGAACGGATTCAGTCGCGAGCCGTCGCAGTCAGGGCAGAGTTGTTGTCGCTCGCTTTGCCGCGACGTGATGAGGTCGTGATCCGCGTCTTCGGTCTCGAGCAAGACGCCCAATCCGCGACACGTCAAGCACGCGCCGTGCGGGCTGTTGAAACTGAACGTCCGCGGCTCCAGTTCGGCAAAGCTGACGTTGCAATCGGCGCACGCGAAGCGGCTGCTATAGGCATGGTCCTCCCAGCCTTCGCCTGCTTGCACGGCCAACACGCACGTGTCGGCGCCGTGTCGCAACGCCAGCTCGACCGACTCACGCAGCCGTGCTCGCAGGCCGTCTTTCACGACGATGCGATCGACAATCGCCTCGATCGTGTGCGGCTTCGTCTTCGCGAGCTGTGGCGGCGGCGAGGCTTCGAGGAGTTCGCCATCGACGCGTACGCGGACGAATCCGGCTTTCGCGATCGCCGCGAACGTGTCGCCGTGAGTTCCCTTTCCGTCGCGCGCGAACGGAGCCAGGATCATCACTTTGCGGCCGGCCTCGAACGCAAGAATCTGCTCGACGATCTCTTGCGGGCTGCTCGCTGACAGCGGCCTGCCGCACGACGGGCAATGAGCTTGTCCACAGCGAGCGAACAGCAACCGCAGGTAATCGAGCACTTCGGTCGTCGTCGCCAGTGTGCTACGCAGCGAAGCGAAGCCGACGGACTGTCCGACACTGGTCGTCGGCGGCAAGCCATCGATGACATCGACGTCCGGCCGTTGCCACGCGGCGACTCGACGGCGCGTGTCGCCAGCCAATCCTTCGAGATACCGCCGCTGACTTTCGGCATGAATGGTGTCGAACGCGAGCGAACTTTTGCCGCTGCCGCTGACGCCGGTGATCACCGTCAACCTTTGACGTGGAATGTCCACATCGACGCTTTGCAGGTTATGCACTCGCGCCCCACGGACGCGAATGCAGCCAGCATCGTTCGTCGTATTGAATTGGACAGTCGGCATGTTGGTTTTTTTTGGTGCGTCTCGCCTTGCTCGATCCACCCTACGGCTAACAGCCTGATTGACCAATGCTACAATCCCGGCCGTTTCGGCGCAATCTCCCAACGTACTAAAGAGACTTCCCTCATGACTCTGCAAACCACTCGACGGCGATTTCTTCAGCGATCGACCGAAGCCGTTGCGTTGGCGGCTATGCTCGGCAGCGTCCGTGCCCTCGCGGAAGAGCAGCCTTCATGGAAGGCTGGTGTCGCGAAAGCGGTCATCACGCCGGAAAAATCGGTGTGGTTGGCTGGCTACGGTTCAAAACGCGCGCCGGACGGAAAACTGCATGATCTGTGGATGAAGGCGATGGCGCTCGAGGACAGCGACGGTCGGCGAGTGGTCATAATCACCAGCGATTTCCAAGGCGTTCCGAAAGTGATGAGCGACCGGGTCTTCAAACAGATTTATCAGCAGTTCAAGCTGGAACGTGCGCAGGTGCTGCTCACGTTCTCGCACAATCATTGCGGGCCGCGGTTGGGAGACGACCTTGTGGATTACTATCCAGTCGATCCCGAGCAGGTCGCGTTGGTCGAGGAATACACGGACCTCATGGTGACGAAGTGCGTTACGATGGTCGGAGAGTCTCTCGCAAAGCTTAGTCCTGCCAGTCTCCAAATCGGCGAAGGACGCGCGGCCTTCGCCGTCAATCGCCGCAACAACCGCGAGGCGGATGTGCCGGACCTGATGGCCAAGGGAACGCCGCTCGTCGGCCCGGTTGATCATGCCGTCCCAGTGATGACCGTAACTCGGCCGAATGGAAAACTCGAAGCGGTGCTCTTTGGATACGCTTGCCATCCAACCACGCTCAGTTTTTTGACTTGGTGCGGCGACTATCCGGGTTTCGCGCAGCTCGAATTGGAAAAAAATCATCCGGACACGACAGCGATGTTTGTGAACACCTGCGGCGGCGATCAAAACCCGCTGCCGCGCCGTAAGGTCGAACTCTGCGAAAAGTACGGACACATGCTGGCCGTCGGTGTTGAAGAGGCCTTGAAACAGCCCTTGAAACCGGTTTCGTCGGGACTGCGAACGGCGTTTGAGATCATCGACCTGCCGTACTTGAACGTCGTCTCGCGCGAAGAGCTGAGCGGATTGCTTCAAGACGCGAACACCATCAAAGCTCGCTGGGCGGCTCGATTGCTGCAGAAACTCGATACCGGGGACAAATTCGAGTCGGCCTATCCGTATCCCGTCCATGCCTGGCAGCTTGGAAAAGAGATGCTGATCATCGGCATGGGGGCCGAAACGGTCGTGGACTATGCGCTGCGTTTCAAACGGGAATTCGGTGAAGGCACCTGGGTCTGCGGCTATGCGGACGACATGATCTCCTACATTCCGTCACGCCGCGTGTGGGAAGAAGGAGGCTACGAAGGTGGCTATAACCTCTACGAATATGGCCGCCCTGCCTTCCGTTGGTCCGGCGACATTGAAGACCGCATCGCCGCATCCATCCACAAGCTGGTGAAACAAGTTCGCGAGTGACACAGTCAGCGAGGTCGGAGCCGGCTGCACCTCGCGCGAGCAGGTCGAGCTGCTCAAAACCAACCGCGTCGCCTTCCGCCCGATCGACGTGAAAATGGGACCGGACGGACGCAACGTGACGGCGAGCGCCACCGACCCCAGCCCGCGATTCGGCTGGGAAACTGACGCACGCCACGGCTAAGATGAGGCTTGCTTGGGCTAAATGGCTCGACATTCGCGTGCAGCGGAGGTTTCTCATGCTCGCCCAGTTTCTTCGACATCCGTTTGCTCAACGAGTCACCCGCCGCGAGATTCTGCAAGTGGGATACTCGTCGGTCTTGGGAATCGGCTGTCAGGAATTGTTCCGCCGCCGGACGGTCGCCGCAGAATCGAATGCGGGAAATCCACAGCGACGCGCGAAGTCGGCCATCCTTGTCTTCCTGACCGGCGCGGCGAGTCACATCGACATGTTCGACCCAAAGCCGGACGCTCCGGCCGAAACTCGCGGCGAATTTTCCGCCATCGCCACGGCGACTCCCGGCATCTTTATCGGCGAACACTTGCCGCTGTTGGCCGCGCGGTCTGAGAAGTTGGCGATCGTGCGGTCGATGTCGCACGACGTTTACGACCACTTGCTCGCCACGCATCAGGTGCTGACCGGTTGGCCGATCCCGCCGGGAGGTCAGCAGTTGTCACGCACGGATTCCCCTTGTTACGCGGCGGCGTTCGATTACTTGCGACCGCGACTGGATGGCATCCCCAACGGCATCACGCTGCCGACGTTTCTGATTGAGGGGCCGCTCACCTGGCCCGGTCAATATGCCGGATTCCTGGGCCCGCGTCACGACCCGTGGCAGATCACTCAAGACCCCAATGACCCGAAGTTTCAAGTGGACATGCTGCGTCTGCCCGAAGGGGTCGCTGCTGACCGGATGCAGCGACGTCAAAGTCTGCTGAGCGAAGTCAATCGGCAGCGCGAGGCAACCTCGGCGATTGCGAGTCAACCGCAGTTCGCGATTCAGCACGGGCAAGCGCTGTCGATGTTGTCTGCCGGAGAAGTCTCGCAAGCGTTCGACATTCACGGCGAAGTCCCCGAAGTCCGCGACCGCTACGGCCGCCACATGTTCGGTCAGTCACTGTTGCTGGCGCGACGCATGGTGCAAGCGGGTGTGCCGATCGTGCAGTGCAACATGGGGATCGTGCAGACTTGGGACACGCATTTGGACAACTTCGGCCGGCTGAAGAATCAGTTGCTCCCGCCGCTCGACAAAGGTGTCTCGGCCTTATTGGACGATCTGGCGACGTTCGGGCTGCTCGACGAAACGCTGGTTGTGATGTTCGGCGAGTTCGGTCGCACGCCTAAGATTTTCGCGCCGGACGGCCAGTCGGTGCCGGGCCGCGATCATTGGGCTCCCGTATTCAGCGCGGTCTTCGCCGGAGCCGGCGTACGTGGCGGCCAAGTCATCGGCAAGTCGGACGCGATCGGAGCCTATCCCGTTTCGTCGCCGTACTCACCCGCCGATCTCGCCGCGACGATTTACGACGCCCTCGGCATTCCCCACGACGCGGAAGTCCACGACCGCCAGGCTCGGCCGGTCCCGCTCAACCACGGCCATGTCATCCACTCGCTCTACTCAGCCACTCCGGCGTGAGCACGAACCCGCATCAGGGCGAGGCGATCTATCGAAGCAAAGAACTGAACTGCCTGAAGTACGACGTCCATTTCTTGATCGAACCGAGCAAATCCTCCAAATCCGAGCCGTCACATGGAATGACCAGCGCGGGTAATGGAGAACGCGAAAGACAAGCTGCCAGCTTGCCGCTACGGATCGAAGAATGGGAACAGACGTTTGATGTCGTCGCCGGTCGGGCGCGAGCCGTATTCGCAAATCTCAAACGTCTCGGCGTGCTTGACGGCTTTGCCGCGGTCTTCGCCGTAGAGGCGAGTGAGCACATCACGGAAGCGGTTGGCTTCAGCGGTCTGGCGTTTCGACCAATGCTCCTTCAGCCAAGCTTTGCGGGCGGCGGGATTGTTTTCCGGTGGAACATTGCGGACGTGCTCTTCGCTGCCGTTGGCTCCGCCCTCGTACGCCTGCGACGGGAGTTCGTGGATCGCGTTGAGTTTCGTCTCGAATACATCGTCGATCGAGACGGCGATGTCGGCGTCGAACGGATACGGTTTGCGGAAGCTGTCGCTCGAATACAGAAACAGCGGGTTCTTTTTCAGCGGTGGGATATCCGGGCAGAAGTACGGGACGGTGACCATGAACGCGGCGTCTTGCACCAGCACACCGACGTAACGGTGATCCGGGTGATAGTCCCACGGCCGATGTGCGATCACGATTTCCGCCTGCCATTCTCGAATGAGTTGCGTGATCAGCTTGCGGTTCTCGAGGCTCGGCAGCAATTCGCCGTCGTGGATGTCGAGCACTTGCGAGGTGACGCCGAGAATCTTCGCCGCCGCTTTGACCTCGGCGGTGCGTCGCTGAGCCAGCGGTCCGCCGGCGGTCTGCCAATGTCCGATGTCGCCGTTGGTCACCGAAACCAGCTTGACGCGATGCCCCAGTTTCGCCCACTTGGCCGCCGTGCCTCCGGTTTTGTATTCGGCGTCGTCGGGGTGCGCACCGAAGACGATGATTCGTAGCTTGCCGTCGGACTTTGTGGTGGCTTCCTGCGCCTGGAGCCGTGATTGTGCCGTGATTGCCAGAGTTGTGAGGCCAACGACCAAAGTCATCCAAGTGGTTCGCATCGTGAAGGCTCCTGAAGAGAGGGTAGTTAGCTTCGCTTCGACTTCCATAGTTGTTGCAGTCGGGTCCAGTTTTAGGCGGCGGCTTGCAGGGAAGGCAACTTTCGAGTGAGTTGTTCGAAATGATTCAGGAGTTGGTGGGCTGGCTTTCTTGCGAATCTGCTCGCGGTCACGACAATCCCTCGTTCGCGACGGCTCCTTGCGAAAGGAACACCGAGCTGATTTTTGGGGGACAGAAGCAATCTAAGCAGTCTGCGATTGGAGACGTGTCGCTCGTGGCCAAGAAGAAACCGTCTGCTGCCGCCGCCAAAACTTCCGCTGGCTCGGACGTGCACGTCGAAGAGACCACGCAGGAGATGGGCCGCTATCTATGGGAGCACCTGCATCGCCGACGGCCGTCGATCTTCGAGAGACGTTGGTGGGATGACCGCATCCTCTCGTGGGCGATGGCGGACGAATCGGTCAAGGTGCAGATGTTTCGATTCGTCGACGTGCTGCCTCGGCTGAAGGCGCACGATGCGGTCGCTCGACATTTGCGGGAGTACTTCGAAGAGGTAAGCGCGCGCCTGCCCGGAGCCGCGCGGCTGGTGCTCGATTGGGCCGAGCCAAACACGGTGCTCGGCCGAGCGTTGGCCATTAACGCGAGATCGAACGCCACACGCATGGCTCAGCGGTTCATCGCCGGCACGACAGTCGATGAAGTGCTCGCCGCTGTCAGCAAGCTGCGAAAACAGGGCTTCGCGTTCACGCTGGATTTGTTGGGCGAGGCGACAATCTCCGGCGCCGAATCGGACGCCTATCAACAGCAGTACCTGAACCTCATCCGTGGACTGGCCCCGCAGATCAACTCCTGGCCGGAGGATTGTCAGCTCGACAGCGATCACCTCGGCCCAATGCCGCGAGTCAACGTGTCGCTGAAGCTGTCGGCGTTGTGCAGCCAATTCCGGCCGGTCGACGCGCGCGGCACAACGGACGAAGTGTTGTCGCGACTGCGGCCGATCCTGCGAGCCGCTCGCGAGCACGGAGCCTACGTCCACGTCGACATGGAGCAATACGCGTTCAAAGATCTGACGCTGGACATCTTTCAGCAGGTTTTGATGGAGGACGAATTCCGCGACATGTCTGACGTCGGCATCGTCTGCCAAGCGTACCTGTCCGATTGCGAACGTGACCTGCAACGGCTGCTCGACTGGACTAAGCAGCGCGGCACGCCCGTCTGGGTGCGGCTCGTCAAAGGGGCGTACTGGGATTACGAGACCGTGTCGGCGGGCCTCAAGGGTTGGCCGGTGCCGGTCTTTCAAGCGAAGTGGCAATCGGACGTGAATTTCGAGAAGCTGTCGCGATTCCTGTTCGAGAACTATCAATGGCTGCGGCCGGCTCTGGCGAGTCACAATTTGCGGAGCTTGGCTCACGGCATCGCGTGGGCCAGACATCTCAAGGTGCCGATCGGCGCCTACGAAATTCAGATGCTCTACGGCATGGCGGTCGAGCAAGCTCAGCTCTTCGCCGAAATGGGGCATCGCGTCCGTATCTACACTCCGTTCGGCGAACTGATCCCCGGCATGGCCTACCTCGTGCGTCGCTTGTTGGAGAACACGAGCAACGATTCATTCCTGCGATACAGCCTGACCGAACAAGTGTCGCTCGAACATTTGTTCGCGGCACCGGCGGGCAGCGGGCAGCGACGCGATTCCAAATCCGAAATCCGAAATCCGAAATCCGAAATGGAAGCCGAGATGACTTTCCACAATGAACCTCCCACCGACTTCAGCCATTCCGCGAATCGCAAGGCGTTCGAGGACGCGCTCGAAGATGTCCGTCAGCAATTGGGCGAAGAGTACCCACTGGTCATCGGCGGCCGAGCGATTAAGACGAAAACTTCGCTGCTCTCTCACAATCCGTCGAAGAAGAGCGAAATCGTGGGAAGCGTCGCCTCCGCGTCACCAGAGAATGTTGAGGCCGCGATCGCCGCCGCGAAGACTGCGTTTCGCGAGTGGTCGCGCGTCGAACCCAAGTACCGCGCCGAGCATCTTGAACTGGTCGCGAAGCAGTTGAACGAACGACGATTGGAACTCGCCGCGTGGCAAGTGTTCGAAGTCGGCAAGCCGTGGGAAGAGGCTGACGCCGACGTGGCCGAAGCAATCGACTTCTGCCGCTATTACGCCGAGCAATCGCTGCTGATGTTCGAGCCGCGTTCGTTCGACCTCGCGGGCGAAGACAACAGTTTCTTCTACCGGCCGCGCGGCGTGTGCGCGGTCATCGCACCGTGGAATTTCCCGCTCGCCATCCTGACTGGCATGACCGTCGCCGCGCTGGCAACCGGCAACACGGTGATCATGAAGCCGGCGGAGCAGTCGTCTGTCGTCGCGGCCAAGCTGATGGATGTCTTCATCGAGTCCGGTCTGCCCAACGGCGTCGTGAACTTTCTGCCGGGAGTCGGCGAGGAGATCGGCCCGCTGCTCGTGCAGAGCCCCGATGTGGACATCATCGCGTTCACGGGTTCGCGAACCGTCGGCCTCGAAATCAATCGGCAAGCGGCGGCGGCTGAGGGACGACAATTCGGAGTCAAGAAGGTCATCGCGGAGATGGGGGGCAAGAACGCGATCATTGTCGACGACGATGCCGACCTCGACGAGGCGGTGCTGGGAATCGTGCAGTCGGCGTTCGGCTACGCCGGCCAGAAGTGCTCGGCCTGTTCGCGAGCAATCGTGCTCGCAGGCGTTTACGACCTGTTCCTCGAACGACTGGTCGGAGCCGTGAAGAGTTTGAAAGTCGGTTCTGTCGAAGACCCCGGTACGTTCGTTGGCCCGGTGATCGACGCCGACGCAAAGCAGCGAATTGAAGAGTTCATTGAACTAGGCACTCAAACTTGTCGGGTTGCGGTGGCTGGCGACGTCAGCATGCTCGCGAAGCAAGGCCACTTCGTCGCTCCGCACGTGTTCGCGGATGTCGACCCTCGTTCGCGACTGGCTCAAGAAGAAGTCTTCGGGCCCGTCTTGTGCGTTCTGAAAGCCAAAAACCTTGGTGAAGCGATCGCCCTCGCGAACGACACCGACTACGCGCTGACCGGCGGTCTGTACAGTCGCAGCCCCGCTAACTTGGCCAGTGTGCGCCGCGAGCTGCAGGTCGGCAATCTGTACCTCAACCGCTCGATCACCGGCGCGCTGGTCAACCGCCAACCGTTCGGCGGTTTCAAAATGAGCGGCATCGGCACCAAAGCCGGCGGCCCGGATTACCTGCTGCAATTCGTGGTCCCCATCAGCGTGACGGAGAACACCCTGCGAAGGGGCTTCGCCCCGAAGAGCAACACAAATGAGTCTTCGTCCTCTCCGCTCGAATAGCCGGAAGCGGCGAGCCTGGTGTCGGAACGGGATCGATCAAATCAGCAGCGGTGTTCATCGGGGGTTGGTCCTTGGTTATTTAGCAAACAAACCTCATCGTGTTGAGTGCCATCGCGACCAGCAAAGGACACCGCGCTTCACCCCACCGGGCTTGCCCCGGTGGCTCGCGGGATTCTGCACTACTCGAACGCAATCTCGGCTTCGGTTGCGGCACTGCCTCATGCAAGTTTCGGCGATAGACTGCTGCGGACTGAAATAGTGCAGAATCCTGGAACCATCCCCGCAAGGGGGATGGGGGAACGAATGACGCGGCCAAATCCAATCTACACCGTCGACAACTGCAAGCCGGCGTGGCAACTGGATTGGACGTTGACTGTCTTCTGGCGCGAGCCGCCTTGGACTGATGATTGGCTGGCGGCTCTGACTGACGTAACGGAACAGGATGGCGTCCGGATTCTCAATCATCGATTTGCGACACCGGACAGCAGCCAGTTTCTCGTCAGTACGAAGCCGACGGTTCGGCCAGTCGATTTGGTGCGTTCGGTCAAAGGCCGGCTGCAGTACATTATTCGTGAGCGCTGGCCGAAGGCGTTGCAGAGAAACTACGACTTGCACGGTATCGGCTCGACTCAGCTTGAGAAGGTTGAGGCCTACATCGCTTCGCAACTGGAGCATCACTCGGTCGAATCGTCTGTGCTGAACGCTCAACTGCTGGACTTTCAGGTTGTGCGGCCGGATGTGGACCTGTCGCAGTTTCGATTTACTGCACACGCTCGTCATCGCTGCAATTTGCATCTGAGCTTCGTCAACGACTGGCGTTGGCGAGAATCTCGGACGCGGGTTCTGGAACGAGTCCGCGCGATGATCCTCAGAGCCAGCGACACCAAGGGACATCTGCTTTCACGAGTCGGTTTGTTGCCGGACCATGTCCACTTGGTCCTTGGATTCTCGCCCGAAGAATCGCCGTTGGAAGTGGCTTTGAGCTACATGAACAACATCGCCCTCGTTTACGACATGCAGCCGGTTTTGATGCGAAGCTGCTACTTGGGCACTGTTGGTGAATACGACCTGGGCGCGATGCGCCAATGATCTCTCATCTCAACTCCGGGCTTGTCCCGAAGCCCCAAATCCCGCCCCACCGGGCTTGACCCGGTGGTCCCAGGATTCTGCCCTACTCGAATCCCTCGCGCTTCAGACACCAACCAACTGCACGTCCAAAGTAGTGCAAAATCCCGCGAGCCACCGGGACAAGCCCGGTGGGGTGAGTGGCAATCGGGGCAACAAAAACCGCCGGAAGGCGGAACGACGAACAGATCGTCTTGCTTGCCACCGCGACCTGCAAGGGATGCAATT
>CAZPUJ010000666.1:0-3830 GCA_964589725.1 uncultured Planctomycetaceae bacterium | reverse complement strand
GCGTCCCCCGACTCCCGTCCGCCGCGGCGGATTCACCGTCTCGTACCATCCTCCCGCGCGACTCAAAAGCCAACACCAAAAATCAGGGGGCATCACCCCCGCCCGACTTGACTTTCGACGTTACATCTTGCGCGTCGGGTTGGTATGGGTGTCTTCCAAATGTGTCAGACTTAGCCGTGCGAGGTATAGCGTCCGGTTTGTGCAGCAAAAACCGGGGCTAGCGCCCTGCGGCTGATTTCCGCGACCCGAATTCTTGGCTGTGACAAAGCATTAGCCCTTTTTGAATTGCAGACCGGGATCCTTCTCGTCACCCCCGATCATCTTGAAAAGGAACTGCGACGGGTTGGTGAGGTCAACTTCGGCCAGCATCGTGCCGCCCGCGTCCGGTTCGAGGGCCAGATTGTTTTCGTCCACGGCGAAGACCCCTTTCACCGACTGCTTGTCTTTGCCGCGCGAGTACGTCCATGTGAAGCTGCCGTCCTTCGCGAGGTCGAGTTGGAACGCAGCCCCTTGGCTCGAAGCCTTCCAGGTTCCAACCAGTTTTTCGGCCGAGAGAACTTTCTCCGGCGGCACAGCCGGCGGTTCGGGAGGTGTTGCGGTCTCGGATTCCTGCGACTCGTCCGGCGGAGTGGTCATGCCGACCAACTGCGTCAGTAACTTGTCGTCCGGCAACTGTGTTTGAGCCAGCTTGAATTGCCTCGAGGCACTTTCCGCGTGCGCCGCCGTCAGGTACTGATAGCCCAGCAGGAAGTGAGCGTCCGCCGACTTCGGGTTCGTCTTCACGAAGTCTTCCAACGCGCGAAGTTGCGGCGTGTAGACATCGACGCTGGAATACAGGCTGCTCATCGTCGTCCAATCCCAACCGGGTCCGGCCGACAGGACCGCGTAGATCGCGGCGGCGGACTCCGGATATTTCTTCAGAGCGAACAGTACGAGACCACGGAACTCGTGGACGACGGTGTCTCGCGGCATCGTCTTCAGCGTGGTATCGAGCAACGTCAACGCTTTCGCCGCGTCACCTTCGTAGAACGCCGTGCGCGCATCGTTGAAGGCGGTCATCCCTGGGTCGGACGGTTCGGCCTGAGCTGTTGCCGGCGGCGCGGCTGCGGGATCGGCCAGAGCCGTGGAAGTCCCGCTGTCCGCATAGCTCACGAGTGGTTCCGAATAGTCGTAGCCGCCCGACCCGCTGTCTCCGTAATACGGGTTCGAGTAACCCCAATAGCCAAAACCGTATGCCAGCCGATTGACTCCCCAGGCCGTCACGCCAAAAGCGGCCGCAACAGGATGATGCTCCCACATGTGATTCCAACCTGCGCCGGCATGCCAACCGCCGTTCCAGCAGCCGTGATACCAGTCGCCGTGATGGTCGTGATGATCGTCAGCGAAGTTCTGCCAGTCCTCGCGACTGCTGTCGCGGTGGTCTTGGCGGTCATTTTGCATGTCCCGCCGATTGCCCTGCCGGTCCTCGCGGCCTGACGTCATGCGATCATTCAAACTGCTCTGCCGATCTTCGAGCGTCTGTGGCCGGTTCGCCGCTCGGTCCTGCAAGCCAGCTCCTTGATTCGGCAGTCTCGACCCAGCGGCTCCCACTCCCGCGACGGCTCCGGCTCCTAATCCCGGCAGCCGAGTCGTCGCCCCGGCACCCGGAGCATTGATGATGCCGACTTTGTTGCTCTGTCCAACTCCCACGTTGGGCCGCGTCGCGATGCCCTGTCCCGCGCCCGCACCGGGACGAGTGCTGGGCAACGTGGAAGGTCGCGATCCTGGCTGCGCGCCCGGCCGCGTTCCCGGCGTCGCCCCTGCTCCGATGTTTGGTCGCGTCCCCGGTTGAACCGCCGGACGATTCGCGGCCCCAGCACCTCCCGCGCCGGTGCCAGGCCGCGCGCCCGAACCTGCGTTGGGCCGAGTTCCCGGTTGCGCGGATGGTCGCGCACCACCTCCACCACCGCCGCTCGGACGGCTGAACGACGGAGAACTGCCGACGGATGGTCGCGCACCGCCACCGCTCGGCAGCGAAACTCCACCGCCACTTGGGCGAGCACCGCCGCCTCCACCTCCACCTCCACCTCCCACTCGGCCACCGCCGCCGCCACCACCACCACCACCGCCACCACCGCCGCCACGGCCACCACGGCCGAACGCGAAGTCCGTCATACCAATCGTTACGGCGACCAGCGTCGCCACCATCGTGATCCCAATTCGTGTCTTCATCGGAATGTCTCCGTTTGTGTTGTGATTTTGGGAGTGCTCCGGCTTGACGGAGCTTTGGGATTTTGGAAGCGCGTTGAAGCGGCAGCTTGCTCGCGCAAAGTATTTGAATCTTGGCGGAACCCAAAGCGGCACAGCCGCGATCCAAAGCTCCGTCAAGCCGGAGCACTCCAAATCTATTTCGGTTGCGGCGGTTGTCGCACGACGTGAACTTCCACCGGCGGCAGTAATTCGTTGCCGACGATGCGATCGGCCGAGCGAAACACATAGCGATCCAATCCCGTCGGCTCGATCGAATTTGTCGCCGAGGTGGTCGCGCCGTCATTGTGAACGCTGGTCGCTTTGATGAGCCAACCGGACTCAGTCGAAGTCCAAGAGCTCTCGCCGTAGCCACCCTCCGCATCGAACATCCAGGCCTTGAACCGCTTCGTGAGCGGATCCCAACCGATGCGTTGGCTGATCTTCATCGTGTCGCGTCCCGCTTGTCGCACGGTGATTTCTTGCAGCAGAAAACTCTTGTTGTCAGACCAACGGCACGAGGTTTTGACAACTCCTTCGCGGCTCTCGTCGATCCAATCGCCGACCAGCCACGCCAGTGCTTGCAAGTGTTCGCGGTGAGTCGGCTCGGCCGGCATGTCGCGGACCAGACCCATCGACCACTTCCCGTCGCGCAGCACATGCAGCACGCTGTACCGGCCTCGTTCGGCTGTCGCACCGGCGGCCGGCAGCGTGGTGGTCGAACCAGTCTCGACGGCCAATAAGGTGCCGATGAAACGGATCGATTCGATCGCTACCTCGATCTTGGTTTCGGGAGTTTCGTCGAACACGCCCGCGAAGAGACTTTCGATCTCCGCACGGCCTTGGATGGTGTTGTCGTTCTCGTCAACGATCTGAGCTTCCGGCAAAAACAGTTCGGTAACAGTTTTGGCGTCGTGAGCGTTGTACGCCTTTACGAACTGCGCGACCGAGGCTCGGATCGCAGCGTCTGGCTTGACGGTGCCGGATGTCGTTTTGACCTCCCCCTTGGCGGCCACTGTCTGGGCCGTCGGCTGTCGTGTTTCCTGGGCCACAACAACTCCCCAGCCACAAATCGACCCGACCATCAGGCCCAGTCCGAAACTCCCGCTAATGATTCGCTTCATGGGTGTCCTCCTCTGCCAGCGTTTTGGCATCAGCGACCGAGAATTCAGTCGCGATGTGCAACGTCATGATACCGAGGAGAAGTAAAAAATGAACGTTCGCCGCGTTCAATCCAATAGGTTGTTCGACTGCCGAACTGACAACGGGACTTGCAAGTTTCCGTTTAGTCCGACGCCAATGCGGCAGCCGTGAATCAGGTTGCCGGTGCCGTCGCGAGTGCTCGGTTCTTTCGCGTCACGCCAGACGATGGCGGCTTTCATCAGCTTCGGGTTCCGTTTGTCGAGGATCGTGCATCCGGAGATCAGCGTGTCTTGGCAATCGTCGAGCACGATCCCGTTCGGCGTCCCTTCGAAAACTTGGCAGCCGGTCAGGTTCATGCGGCGGCAGCGAGTCAGTTCCAGCAGACCTTCTTTCTTCGTCGGCACGGCGCTGGCGACGGTGTTTTGTCCGGCGAGAGCGTCTTGAATAATCAGCCCCGTGAC
>CAZPUJ010000665.1:0-7681 GCA_964589725.1 uncultured Planctomycetaceae bacterium | reverse complement strand
CCCTCTCCCCCGATGCGGGGGAGAGGGAGCAAGGTTGCGGGCGAAGCCCGCGTTAGTGTCTTCGGTTGTCAATTTTGCGCGCCGTGCGCGCAATCGGTTCCCTCTCCCCCGCCGTGGGGGAGAGGGTTAGGGTGAGGGGCTGAACGCTCCACCGGCCCACGAATCCCCCTCACCCCAGCCCTCTCCCCCGATGCGGGGGAGAGGGAGCAAGGTTGCGGGCGAAGCCCGCGTTAGGAGCAAGAGCCATGCGTGTGATCGTTGTCGCCGGGGCGTTGGCTAACAAACTTGGCAATGGCGGCGGGACGTGGGAGCGGTTGAGTTGGGCCGTCGGCCTGCGGCGGCTTGGGTTCGACGTGTACTTCGTCGAGCAGATCGCGCGCGAGTCGTGCGTCGACGCCGCGGGGGCCGTGACGAGTCTTGCGGACTCCGTAAATCTCGCTTGGTTCAAATCTGCCACCGAATGGTTTGGCGTCGCCGACCGCTCGGCACTGATCTACGTCGGTGAAAAAGGGGGCGGGAACCTTCTGCCGGAACGGCCCAAAGGGTGCTTTGCACAAAAGGTTCCCGACCCCTTTTTCGCCGCCTGCCCCTTTTTCGAGTGCGCCGGAGTGTCCTGGCCACAACTGCTGGAGTTGGCCGAATCGGCGGAGCTATTGGTCAACCTTAGCGGACACCTCACGCTCGCGCCGTTGCTCGACCGGATTCGCCGCAAGGCATACATCGACGTGGACCCTGGCTTCACGCAGTTCTGGCACGCGGACCCGAACATGCCGTTTCAGGTCGGCGCCCACGATTTCTACTTCACAATCGGCGAGAATATCGGCTCGCCCGACTGTCCGATTCCGACGGGCGGCTTGCACTGGCGACCAATTCGCCAGCCGGTGGTGTTGGGCCAATGGCCGGTCGCCGAAAAAGGGGTCGGCGGCGAAAAAGCGGTCGGGAACCTTTTGCCGGAACGGCCCGAAGGGTGCTTCGCACAAAAGGTTCCCGACCGCTTTTTCGGCGGCGTACAGAATGCGACTCTCGGCGAGAGTCGCCTACGCTTCACGACCATAGCCAGTTGGCGAGGCGTCTTCGGGCCGGTGCAAGCGGGGGGGAAAACCTATGGTTTGAAGGTTCACGAATTTCGCAAATTCCTAGAACTCCCTCAGCGCGTCCCGGCGACGTTCGAGATTGCCTTGGACATTCATCCGGCCGACCAGAGAGATCGCGCTGCGCTGGAACAGCACGGTTGGCAGCTCGTGAATCCGCGAGACGTCGCCGGTGACGCGGCCGCGTTTCGTCGTTACGTGCAAGAGTCCGGGGCGGAGTTTTCCGTGGCGCAAGGCATCTACGTGGACACGAACAGCGGTTGGTTCAGCGACCGGAGCGTGCGGTATCTGGCGTCGGGCCGACCAGTGTTGGTGCAGGACACCGGCCTGGCGCGTCACTACCCGGTGGGCAAAGGCTTGCTGACATTCCGCACGCTCGACGAGGCGGTCCACGGTGCCGAAGCGATTGCCGCCGACTACGAAGCCCACTGCCAAGCGGCTCGCGAAATCGCGGAACGGTATTTCGATTCGGACCTCGTGCTCAGTCGTTTGCTGGACGAAGTCGGCGTCTCGGCGGCAAGAGTTTCCGTGGATTGATATGGCTCATCCAAAAAAATCTGCAACATTTGCGACTCAACCTGCGTCCGATCCCCGGTGTTCGGCGAACCAATTGACGGTCAGTCGCAGCCCCTCAGCCAAGGCGACGGTCGGCTGCCAGTTGATGAGCTGTCGAGCCCGCGCGGCGGTGATGAGGTTTGACCGCAGGTCTCCGCTCCGAGCATCACCGTGAACACAGGTTGGCACTGTTCCTGGGCGACCGCTCTTGGTCCAGCAGAGTTGCACGTTGGCCCGAATCTGATCGGCCAGTTCATTCACGTCGGTGCCGATGCCGGTCCCGACATTGAGCGTGACAAAGTCGCTGGGCAGCGCGGCTTCCAGCGCCAACACATTCGCGAGCGCCACATCCGTACCGTAGACGTAGTCCCGAATGTAACGTCCGTCGCCGTTGATCGTGGACACATCGCCGGCCAGCATCCGTTTGCTGAAGATCGCTACCACCCCCGCTTCCCCGTGCGGATTCTGGCGCGGCCCATAAACATTCGAGTACCGCAGAGCCACTCCTTGCATCTGCCGTTCGCGGGCAAAGAAGGCGAGGTATTGTTCTCCGGACCATTTGCTGAGTCCATACGGGGACATGGGGCGTGCGGGTTGATCTTCCGTCGCTGGCTCGGAGACGTCCCCGTATAAGACGCCGCCCGAAGAAGCACACACGATGCGATGCACTCCCACCCGCGAGGCGTTCTCGAGAACTCGGAGGAACCCGAGCACGTTCACTTCCGCATCGAACGCCGGCTCGCGCATCGAGAGGCTGACGGACATCTGCGCCGCCTGATGACAGACCCAATCGGGCTGGACCTCATTGAAGACTGCCGCCAGCCGCCCGGCATCGCAGATATTCACTTCGTACAGCGAAACGTCGGGAGGCAGGTTTTGCCGCGTCCCGGAAACGAGGTTGTCCACCACGAACGGCTGATGCCCGCGCGTTCGCAAGGCATCGACAATATGGCTGCCAATGAACCCCGCGCCGCCCGTCACGAGAACTCGCATTGATTACTCCCGCGAAAAAGGTGTCAGGAACCTTTTGTCGGAAGGACCGGAAGGGTGCTTCGCACAAAAAGTTCCTGACACCTTTTGCGCACCGCCTAGCGAATGATTCACAGGATCGCACGAAACGAGGAGCCTCGCAAGTCAGAGTTTCGCGACGAACGCGGCCTGAGTAGCCTGAGTAGATTGAAGGCTGCCGCTGGGAAGATAACTCACTGCGGAAACTGAAAGTGTGCGGCGGAGCCGTAGCAAAGTAGCCATCACGCTCCGCGTGATGAAAGCCGAGTGAGGCATCCACACGGATTGGTCACCACACGGATTGGTCAATGGGCGTGATTTCCACATTCGGCTGTCATCACGCGGAGCGTGATGGCTACTTTCTCGCCGTCTCGAAGAGAAGTTCTCCGTTAACCAGTGAGGAGCGTGCGATACTTCCTGAAGGTGATGAATGAGTTCGGGCTTGTAGAAAGTAGGTTGGGTACTCCTGCCCGACCGGCGACGGGCAGGAGTGAGAGTCCTACGAGTGCGACGGGCAGGAGTGCCCATCCTCCAAAGTTCTCGTTGATCTACAACCGCGGTGATCGCGTCTTTGGCCTGCCGCGCGATCTCCACCTGCTACGCAACATGAACCAGGCCAAAATTTCGGGTATTAGGGCAAAGCGCCGGGCTTCTCGCAGCTCACACCCTCGGACCGTAGAGAACTTCCGGTTCGTTCGATCCCGGCCGGTAAAGCACCAGCCCGCCATGTGGCCCGTTGACTCGCACAACGCCATCCGGTTCGCCGTTGGCCGCGTACGCGAGAATCGCTTCGAGAGCTTGCACGGCCGCGACTGTCTGACGATCCGCCGCGAGTTCGTTGTACGATAACTTGCGAATCTCTTCGAGGCGTGTCGCTCGTCCTGATGCCTCACCTGCGTATTCAACGTACGCCAGCTCGCGCGCGAAGCGTTCGATGACTTCGACGCCGTACCCGCGCTGAGACCGCTCGCCCCATGGTTCGAGGAACCGGCCGTTGTAGTGATTGTTGATTGTCGTCTTGAGTTCGATTGGCGTGCGACCTTCGACGGTCAGTTCGACGCCGCGTTTGCGGGAGTGGCCGTTCCAGATGCCGTTGTCGAAACGAAACTGCACCTCTTGCTCGACATAACCCGGAAAATTATCGGGCGTCACCCACGAGGTGTGAATGTCGAAAGCCGCCTCGCGACCGTCGGAGTACTCGTAAACCATCCGCATCTGCACGCTGTCCCACGTCGGCCCGTCCTTGGGGCCGACGATACCGCGCTGCCCCGTGGCGGTCACGGTCTTCAGCCGGCCGCCGAAGCTGAAGTCGATCAGCTTGATGTAATGCACGGCCACGTAGGTGCCGGGATTGCGACCGGTGATCCATTCAGAAAACTGTGCTCCCGATATCTGCTTCGGCTCCAGCAGCGAGCAGTACCCGTTGTTGACATGCTTCAGCACGCCGTCGGCCACGAGCGTTCGCATCCGCTTGTGATCCGGGTCGAGCAGCTTGTGATAGACGACTTTCGCAAGCACATTTTTCTGCCGAGCGATCTCGACCAACTCGTCGAGTTCCTGCAACCGCAACACCGATGGCTTCTCGACCAACAGATGCACGCCCGCTTCGAGGACTTGCTTTGAGCCTTCGAAGTGCCGATCGTCGGGAGTCGCCACGCAGGCGAAGTTGACTCCACACTTGAGCATCTGCGTCACGGCATCGGTACCGGAGAAGCTGGCGAAGTTGCCGATGCTGTGACCGGCTTCCGCTCGATACTTGTCTGCTCGGCTGCCGGTTCGAGACGCGACCGCGGCCAGCGGCACATCGACGTCGCCAAAGCGGCGGTCGTACAGGCCGGCCGTGTGAGTCCGCTCCAAGAACGGGCGGTACGTCTCGTCAAAGATCATCCCCATGCCGACCATGCCGGCCCGAAGCTGCTGTTTGGCGGGTGTACTCATGGGGGCGGATTGTAAGGGCAACGGTTGAACGGATGAAGGAAGCGCGAGCGTGGGGTGGATCGCGAAGAGGACTTTCGCACACGGATGTCAGAAAGGCACACGGATTCTTGAGAAGGGAGAGGGCGCGCGATTTTGCCTGTCTGGGAGCCGCGATGACCGCACGAACGCCAGTCACTGGAGTCGCCAGCGGCCACAAGGTCAGAGAACATCAGCGAATTGCGAGAAGAACAATTCGTCTTTCCTCCACTCTTCCTTCTGTCCTCACTCTTCCTGTCTTCCATCCGTGTGTCTTTCTGACATCCGTGTGCGAATGCCAGCCTTTTCCGCTTGTCTTGGCTTGTCTTTCCCATCCCTTGTCTTTCCCATCCGAAGTCGGGCTTTACGCAATCGCCGACAAGTGCGACATTCCCGTCCCGCCGCAGGGGGGTGTCGTGCGCCGCTATTTCCCGAGAGCTCTCTCGATGTCCGTTCGCCCCGCCTACTGCCTACTGCCTACTGCCTACTGCCTCCTGATTCTGGCCGGATGTGTCGGGCCGCAGCCGATGGTTGTGTCGAACCCAGTCTTCATGCCGGCTCGCGATCAGCATTCAGCGTGGGAACGAGCGGCCGACGTTTTGCACGCGCATCACTTCCCAATCTCCCGCGAGAATCGGCTGGATGGCGTCATTGAAACTGACTACCGAGTCGGTTCGGGCGTGCTGGAGCCGTGGCATGGAGACTCCATTGGCGTCGCGAATCGGCTCGAAAGCAGTTTGCAGTCGATCCGCCGAAAAGTCCGCGTCGATCTGACTCCGGTTGAAGGCGGCTACCTTGTCGGCGTGGAAGCGTTCAAGGAACTTGAAGATCTCAACAATGTGGCCGAGAACACGGCCGGAGCCGCCACGTTCCGCAAGAACACTCCACTGGAACGCAACCTGTCGGTCGTCGTCGGCCAGACCAGTCCCTCCGGCTGGATTCCGCTCGGCCGCGACACGGATTTGGAACAGGCCCTCTTGAATCGGTTGCAGTGAGCTGGCGAGCGCTAAAGGGCCGAGAGCATTAACTCTCGGCGTTTCGCGTTTTTTAGTCTGGACAACTGTGGCACGTTCACTCGTTGGTTGGCTGGGACGTCTTTTTGCACCAAATTGCCCTTGCCATCGTTGAGCAACAGGCGATGTTCGCCGCCAGCAACACCACGCCCGTTCCCAATCCGCGCACGATCCCCGAGATTTGTGCTCTCATCATGATCTTCTCCATCAGAGACGCGGACCGTCATCGCCAACCGTGGGAAGCGCTGAGGCGAATTCCTCGCGCCGGACCGTGTCAGCAAACAGCAACTCGGCGCAGGCGTTGAGATCGTACCGGAACATGGCTCGAGTCGCCCGATCGATGTCGATGTCGGCCACGACAAGCTGCTCACGCTGGAGTTCGGACTGCGCGGCCACGGTCCCATCTGGAGCAACGACGAGGCTGCGGCAGTTTTGATGCGGCGTCAGACAAGCGTTGCACGAGGCGAACCAGATCGTGTTCTCCGCCGCGCGGGTGACAATCATCGCCTGGTGGATCGGAATCTTCCAATCGTTGGGCCGCGTGGTGTTGTTCTGCGGATGGAAGACGAGTTGGGCTCCCTGTCGCACGCACTCGCGCGTGGTTTCCGGAAAACGGAACCCCTCGAAGCAGATGACGACACCGACTGTGATTCCCCACAGATGGAACGTCTCGATCGACCGGCCCGGTGAGTACGCCACGGCATCCAGCGGAGTCAGTTTCGTTTTATGGTGCGCGCCCAGAATCTCGCCCCGTTCGGAGATGACCAACGCGGTGTTGTACGGCTTGCCGCCGAGCGGCTTCGATTCCAGCGGCGTTTCGGTGCCCAGCACACACGCCAAGCCCAACTCACCGCACCGCCGCGCAACCCGCCGATGCAAGTCGTCGAGCTGTTCGACAGGCACCTGCCGATCGGGTGTCGAGATGTCCACTCGGTAACCAACCGTTTGCGTTTCCGGAAAACAGACGATCTGCGCTCGCGCCCGACCAGCTTCGTCGAGCCAGCGGAAGATTGTCTCCGCGTTCGCGTCGAAGTCAGCGGTTTGGCGGCATTGGGCGAGAGCGATTTTCAGCATCTTCACAGTCGAGATTCTCCTAAACTGACGGCCGGTCAACCACGTGTATACCTCGCACGGCCAAGTCTGGCACGTTTGGGAGACACTCATACTAACCCGAAGCGTTAGCGAGGGCTGAGCTAACAGTTCCTCGCTTACGCTTCGGGTTAGTGTCAGACTCGGCCGTGTGCCGTGTAATCATCCGGTTCGATCAGGTCGAGACCCAGCCGACGAACCCGATAGGCTCTCGATGTAGCGGACAACCTCTTGCGCGGGAGTCACATCTCCCAGGTCGAGGTCGATGTCCTGCAGGAAAACTTCGTGCATCAGTTCGCAGCGTTCTCCGACCGCCTCGCGAGCGACGATGACATGAAAGCTGTCGGTGGCATCGCGGCATGTGGCGTACACGCAGTGGCTCGTGCTGATGCCGGTGACGATCAACGTGTCCACACCCAGCGCCGTGAGCATCTCGTGCAAGTTCGTGCCCTTGAACGCCGAGGCGTAACGCTTGCGCACGACCTTTTCGGTCGGTCGGCGTTCCAGCCGGGGATCAAGCGAGAACAACTCGGCCGCATCCGCGGGCAAGTGGAACTTGAGCTTCAAATCATGCGGATTCGGAGGTTCGGCCGGGTCGTGCGCGAACGACGTGAAAAAGATCGGAATCTGTCTCGCGCGAGCCGCCTGCAGCAGACGGCAAGTGGCCTCGACGACGGAATCGAGACGGCTGCCGATCTGTTGCTGCGGGTCGAGCCAGAACCGCGCCAAGTCAATCACCAGCAGCGCCGGCCGAGCACCGAAGCCTGTCCGCCCGCCCCAATCGCGCTGCAAGTAGCGCTCACGCAAGTCGGCTAGATGCTTGAGCAGCGGGCCGCGCAATTCGTCTGGTAAGCGGAGATCGTCGGAGCCAAAACGAGGCGTCGCATCGTCGGTCGTGCTCATGACATCACCTCGCGCGTTGAAGCCGCAACGATAGGGGTAGGAACGACCGATTGAGTTCAGTCGCCCCTC
>CAZPUJ010000664.1:0-6483 GCA_964589725.1 uncultured Planctomycetaceae bacterium | reverse complement strand
CGCGATTCCATCTCGGCCAGGCTCAGTCCTTGAGATTGCCGTTCCGCTTTCAGCAGCTTCAAGACTTCGCGAAGTTCCGGGGCGATGGCGTCGTAAGCGGCTTTCGACTCGCGAGCCGCCGCCAAGACTTCCTCCTTCTCGCTCGCGAGTTCGCCGTCGAGTTGTTTCCACTCGGCGACATTCTGCGGCCGTTGAATGCGTTGCGGCATGACTCAATCCTCCACTTCGTACTTCCGAGACCACAACCCCACCGACCTTGTGTCGGTGGCTCGCGGGCTTCTGCACTACTTGACTCGCATGGTTCTGGAGTAGTGCAAAGTCCCGCGAGCCACCGGGGCAAGCCCGGTGGGGTCAATGTTTCAAAGCCTTCTTCGAGGAACCTTGCCAAATGGCGTGCCCGGAGGCTTCTTGTCGCTTCCAAGCGTCTTCCAGAATGGCCTTGATGTCGCCGCCAAACTTTTCGGCGATCTGCTGACGTGTCCGATGAATCTCGTCGAGGATCGGGTCACGAATCACTGTTTTCGAACTCATCATCCACCATCTCTTCCGGCGTGCAAATGATTGGGATCGAGCATCCCAAGTCTGTCAAAACCTCGTGAATCCGAGGCAAAATTCTCGCGTTGGCAATGTGCTTGCAATTCCACGTCAGCAAGTAGTCTATCCCGTGATGAGCCACCATCGCGATATGCAACGCATCGACGAGAGCCTTCGACGGCAAAATCGCTCGCGACATGATCTCACCAGCAATGACGCCGATTCGAGCGTCTCGCGGGAGCAGCGGAATGCCATCCAAAGATTGCAATCGCTCTGCCGCCAACACCGGATCACCTGCCGCCGCTTCATCGAGAACGAACTGCGATGTGACCAATTCATAATTGCCTCGTTCGTCGTTCCACCATTGGTGCGTCAAAAGCTGCCGAGCCGCCATCACCACCTGTGAACTGGGACGTTGCCGCAGGTAACTGACGATCGAAGTTTCGATGTACAAGGTCGGCATTGCTGCGAAACTCTCGTCGTTGAACGATGAAATCAGACCGTGTACGCGACCTTATTCCAAACCTCGACGAGCTTGCTCTTCGCAAAACTTCCGGCGGGGTCTTTGGCGTAGTCTTCGTACTTCGGATTTCACTGCCCCACCGACCTTGCGTCGGTGGCTCGCGGGATTCTGCACTACTTGACTCGAATGGTCCTGGAGTAGTGCAAAATCCCGCGAGCCACCGGGACAAGCCCGGTAGGGTGAATGTCTCAGACCATGTCACTGATTTTATTCGAGACCTCGTACTGGCCGGGAGAAACTTACAACAACTCTTTAATCTTCTTCTGATCATCCAACAGGTGCATCGGCCGACCGCTGTGGTCGGGGAATGTCTGCGAGGGGTCGATGCCCAGCACATGATAGAGGGTCGCGAGAAGGTTCTGCGGATTATATGGTGTGGTCGTGGGCCTCTCAGCGTGGGCATCCGTGGCACCGATGACCTGGCCCATACGCAAGCCTCCCCCGGCAAAGAGGGCAAAGCCCGCCGAGGCCCAGTGGTCGCGGCCGGCCGTCTTGTTGACCCGCGGCGTGCGGCCCATCTCGCCGCACACGACCACCGCCACATCCTGGTCCAGGCCGCGCTCGTGCAGGTCGGTCACCAGTGCGTGCAGCGACCGGTCCAACAGCGGCAAGTTGTCGCGCTGATAGGGGAAGTGGTCACTATGAGTATCCCAGACGCCGACGGCCAAGGTCACCACTGGGACGCCTGCCTCAACCAGACGCCGGGCCATCAGAAACTTACTCCCTTCCCAGCAACGGCGAGCACGATCGGGATCGGTCTTGTATTGAACGTCCCCGCCGTATTTCGCCTGAATTTGTACTGGTTCTCGGCTGATGTCGAGGGCGTCACGCACCTGGTTGGAGCCAATCATCTCCAGTGCCCGGACCGTAAACGCGTCCTTGGCGGCCAGCTCCCCCTTCGTGTCGAGGTCACGGTGGAGGTTGTCGAAAGTCCGCAGCAGGGTCGTGCGATCCGCCAAACGTTCCCGATTTATGCCGGTAACCAATTCCAGGTTTTTCACGCCTCCCGCACCCGGTCCAGTGAACGTGGTTTGACCGGTCAGCAGCGAATCGGCCTGGAAGGGGACAAAGGGCCGATACGCCGTCCCAACATAGCCCGGATCCTCGTGTCCGGTCAGCACAGGGTGTGGGGGAAATTGCGCCATGCTGACGTAAGGTGGCAGGGGGTTGTCATGATGTCCGCGCAGGCGGCTGACGATCGAGCCAAAAGAGGGTCGATGGTCGTTCTTGGGAAAGCCGGTAAAGACGTAGTGGAGATGGTGACCGTCGTCGCGGCCGGCCTGAAGACTGCGGACCAGTGCCAGCTTATCGGCGATCTGGGCCTGGAGGGGCATGAGCTCAGAGATATTGAAGTCCGGGACGTTAGTCTGGATGGGCTTAAACTCCCCGCGGAACTCCGCCGGGGCTTCCGGTTTCAGGTCATACATATCGATGTGGCTCGGACCGCCGTTCAGGCACACCATGATGACGGCCTTGTTGGTCGCCGACGTGGCTCCCGGCACGGCGGATCCCGCGCTAGCCCTGAGCCGCAGCAAGTCGGCCAGGGTCAAACCACCGATGCCTAGGGCACCGACCTTGAGAAAATCGCGACGGCTAATGCCGTCACAGAAACGCTGCATTCTTCCAGAGTGAATGGTCAACACGGATGAAGCCTCCAACAAGATGCGAGGAGTAAGGTGGGACGCTCACCCAACCGTGTAACTAACTTTATTCGAGACCTCGACGAGCTTGCTCTTGGTGAAGTTTCCAGCGGGGTCTTTGGCGTAGCCATCGTACTTGAACATTTGCAGGACGACTTCGTACTGGCCGGGAGTCGTGTCGGCGTGTTCGTAGCTGTTGTTCGCGCGCGCCGGCACGGTCGCGACGACTTGGCCGTCGCGGCGAATCTCCCACAGCAACTGCGAACCCCAATCGTTCGTCACGTCGCTCCGCCGCAGCGCGCGCCCTTCCAAGCGAATCTCCGCCTGCGGCGTTCCCTCAAATTGCTGTTCCATGGGGGTGTCTCCTTTGCGGATCGTGGGGCTGCTAAGAGATAAGAGAGTGAGAAGGTCAAGTAGTGCAAAAGCCGGCGAGCCACCGGGGCAAGCCCAGCGGGGTTTGGTTGGTCAGGACAACAACATATCAAAGCTGATTGGTGTGACCAAGCGTGGTTCCAGACGATGCGCTCTTTTCTTAAGCATTCCACGCCAAGCAGTCGTCGCCAGAAACAGCGTCGTCCGATCCATCATTTCGAGGACTTCTTTCCATGTGCTGCGGATTGAGACGGTGCCGAGAAAAGCAATTGTCCGGCGACCCAGTTTCTCGGTTCGTCGAAAAAATTTTAGGTTCGACAGTCGCGTTTCCTGGCCCAGTCTGGGTACTCTATTAGTGCTTCCCAAGAGGCTTATTGGAAATGAGCCGAACGGGAGGATCCCGCCGACCAGCCGAGGAAAAACGTGGGGCATGTTTTGACGTGCCTGGCTCTCCCGAGCATGAACTACGATAAAATCGTCTTCCACGTTTTCCCAGAGGCTGCTCAGAAAACTTCCTTCCCCAGAATTCCTCCGGTTGATCTTCGCCGATCGGACGCGGCGTTCAGAGACGACGAGATGACGTGAGGTGTCACAATGTGTGCGTTTCGGCAGCGTCTGATGGCCTTGTGTCTAAGTTTGACTTTGGGATCGTCGGGACTGTTTGCGGCCGAGGCTCCGTCGGCCGATGCAGTCAGTTTCGACAAGCAGATTCGCTCGATCTTGCAAGCGAACTGTCAAGGCTGCCATCAGCCGGCCAAAGCGGGCGGCAAGTACGTGACGACCACGTTCGCAGCGTTGCTCAAGGGAGGCGAAAGTGGCTCCGCGGCCGTCACGCCGGGAAAGCCGGAGGCCAGCGGGCTGATCGCACTCATCACGCCGGACAAGGACGGCAAGGCGGAAATGCCGAAGGGCAAAGCGCCTCTCAAGCCGGCCGAGATTGAATTGCTCAAGACCTGGATCGCTCAAGGTGCGAAAGACGACACGCCGGCTGGAGCCAAGCAAAAGTACGACAGCGAGCATCCTCCCGAATACACGCGCCCGCCGGTGATCACGTCGCTCGACTTTTCGCCGGACGGACAAACACTGGCGATCTCTGGTTTCCATGAAGTGTTGCTGGCGAAGGTGGAGACCGGCGAGTTGATCGGACGCCTGGTGGGTCTGGCCGAACGCATCGAGTCTGTCAGGTTTTCAGCCGATGGACAACGTCTGGCGGTGACCGGCGGACTGCCCGGTCGCATGGGTGAAATTCAGATTTGGGACGTGGCCACCAAAACGCTGACGCTGTCGGTGCCGGTCACGTTCGACACGCTCTACGGGGGAAGCTGGTCGTCCGACGGCAAGCTGATCGCGTTCGGCGGCGCGGACAATCTCGTGCGAGCCATCGACACCACGACCGGCCAACAAGTGCTGCAACAAGGTGCGCACACCGATTGGGTCTTGGACACCGGTTTCTCGCCGGACAACAGCCACTTGGTCTCTGTCAGCCGCGACATGACGGCCAAACTGACCGAAGTTCCGACACAACGGTTCGTGGACAACATCACGTCGATCACTCCAGGCGCGCTGAAGGGGGGCATCCAAGCCGTCGCGTCGTTGCCCAACCGCGATGAGATTCTGGCCGGCGGCTCGGACGGCGTGCCGAAGATTTATCGGCTGTATCGCAAGACCGCGCGGCAAATCGGCGACGACGCCAATTTGCTGCGGTCGTTGGTAGACCCGAAGTCCCCGATGCGCGGCCGCATCTTCGGCGTCGCCACCAGCCGCGACGGATTCCGGTTTGCAGCCTCGAGCGCGCTCGACGGCACCGGCCAGGTGTTTGTCTTCCGGTTCGATCCGGCTCAAGTCCCCGCCAACATCCAAGCGATGCTCGCGAAGAAGTTTGCCGATCGCGCTCCCGCCGAGAAGGACGCCATCGAAAACCACTTCAAAGCCGCGGCGCTGGCGGAAGCCAAGACCGAGATCAACGCCAACGTTTATGCCGTCGCGTTCCGGCCCGATGGACAAGTCGTCGCGGCGGCCGGTTCCGACGGCGTCGTGCGGCTGATCGACGCCAATAGCGGCCAGGTCACGAAAGAATTCTCTCCCGCGCCGGTCAAGCCGACGACTGGCACTCCGCCGAGTCAACTCGCGGCGAACTGGCAGCCGGCTGTTGAAAAGAGCGAAACCGAATCGCTGCCTGCAAGCGCGAAAGTCATCGGCCTCGAAGTCATCCCGGACAAGATTCGGCTGACGAGTCCGTTTGATTATGTCCAATTGCTCGTCACAGCCAAGCTGGAGGGCGGTGACCGTATCGATGTGACGCGGTTGGCGCAATCGCAAGCTGCCGCGGCGAACGTGACGGTCTCACCCGTCGGTATCGTGCGAGCGGCCGTGGACGGCGCAACAGCGATCGTCGTGAAGCTCGGCGATCAGGCGGCGACGATTCCAGTCGAAGTCAGCGGCGTCGCGGCGGAATTTCATCCCGACTTTATTCGCGATGTGGCCCCGGTGCTTTCGCGAGTCGGTTGCAATGCCGGTACGTGTCACGGCTCGGTGAAAGGCAAGAACGGCTTCAAGCTGTCGCTGCGCGGTTACGACCCGATCCTTGACGTTCGCGCGTTGACCGACGATCTGTCGTCTCGCCGCGTCAACTTGGCTTCGCCGGATGACAGCCTGATGCTGCTGAAGACCACCAGCGCCGTGCCGCACGTCGGCGGCATGGTGATTCAGCCGGGCGAGCCGTATTACGAAATCATCCGCCGATGGATCGCCGACGGAGTCAAGCTGGACCTGACCACGCCGCGCGTCACACGCCTGGAAGTCTTCCCTCAAAATCCGGTCGTACAGGCGGTCGGAGCCAAACAGCAACTGCGAGTCATCGCGACGTTCGCCAACGGAAAAGTCCGCGACGTCACGCGCGAAGCGTTTCTGGAAAGCGGCAACACCGAAGTCGCGACGCCCGACCGCTCCGGTTTGTTGACAGCGATTCGACGCGGCGAAGCTCCCATGCTGGCGCGGTATGAAGGAGCGTATGCCGCGACCACGCTGACGGTCATGGGCGATCGCTCTACCTTCGTTTGGTCCAATCCGCCGGCGAACAATCGCATCGACGAACTGGCCGCTGCGAAATGGCAGCGGATGAAGATTCAACCGTCGCCGCTCAGTTCCGATGCGGATTTCATTCGCCGTGTTTACATCGACCTCATCGGTCTGCCGCCCAAGTCCGACGACGTGAAGGCGTTTCTGGCGGACGCTCGCGACCCACGCGTGAAGCGAGACGAGCTCATCGACAAACTGGTCGGCTCGGACGACTACGTCGAATACTGGTCCAACAAGTGGGCCGACCTGTTGCAAGTCAACGGCAAGTTCTTGGCTCGCGAAGGAGCGACTTCGTTCCGCAAGTGGATTCGCGACGAGATCACCGCGAACACGCCC
>CAZPUJ010000663.1:0-3096 GCA_964589725.1 uncultured Planctomycetaceae bacterium | reverse complement strand
AAGGATTTGACCAGCGGCAAGAAAGCTCAAACGACGATCGTACGGCCGGAGAATCTGGTCACTCAACCCGCGGCGAAGCCACCTGCGAGCGTTGAAGACGAATCGCAAGTCGCGTTTACCGCACCATCGATCAAGCCCGGCCAAAGTGCCGTTGGTCAAGGTACCAGCGGAACGCCGCGCAAGGCTCCAGCACCGCCGCTGGCGTCATCGACGAAGCCAACGTCACCCGCACCCGCCGCGAATTTTCCGAAGGGAACCTCGGCGGCCAGCATCTCGTCGACGAAGTTCGCTTCCCCGGAACCCAAGAGACCAATCGCCGGCAAACCCACGTCCGCGCCGCAGTCAGTGGCCGGTCCAAGGTCGGTCCTCAGTAAACCGAGTCTCGATGATGCGAGCCAGCCGATTCCGTTATGCAACGAGTGCGGCGAGCCGTTGGACTCGAGGGGAATGTGTCACGCTTGCGGTTGGTCGGTATCGGCGGCCAAGAAACCAGCGATGCCTCCTCCAGCGACATCCACGCCGAAAGTCGGTGCCACCAAATCCCACCTGGCCGCCGCGCCGCGCAAACCTTCTCCACCCACGAAGCCGGTCGCCGTGCGAAAGAAGTCGGATGACGCGGCCTATGAACTGTTGAGCGACGTCCCCGCGTCGGCTCCGCCACGAAACCCAGCGGCCACGGCCAAGCCGGCCGTCTCTGCGGCTCCGATGCCAAAGCCAGGGGTCAAGCCTCCACCGCTGCCCGCCGGCAAGACGCTCGCTCCACCCAAAAGGCCGCAGGCCAAAGGGACCAATCGCGGAGAAGAAGAGTTCTGGGTGGATGATATTCAGTCGTAACGCCGTGGAGCGATACGTCGAACACTTGAATCTCACGATGCCGCTCTCTTCACGATGCCGCTCAGAGAACCCTCGCCGGCTCAGCAACGTATTGAATGGAGGGCTCCGTCCAGCCGGAGCACCACAGGAACCTGACGGCGAGATCACGGCGGCTTGCTTTGCCGTCTTCGAGCTGGGCGGTATTCTTAGCCCCGTTCGCTTCGACGTCAGTCAACTTGGAAAGGCCACCCGATGCGCGATTTTGAGTACGAAGCCCCGACAACCCTTGCCGCCGCGATCGAGCTGGTGGCCAAACACAACGGCTCAGCCCGCTGCCTCACTGGCGGTACCGACCTGATCGACCAAGTCCGAGTCGGCCGACTGTCTCCCGACGTGCTGATCGACGTCAAGAAGATTGCCGAACTCAATGTGCTCGAGCACAGCGCGACCGGCCTGCGGCTCGGAGCCGCTGTGCCGTGTTATCAGGTTTACGGCCACTGTGGCATCGTGTCGGACTACGCCGCATTGGCCGATAGCTGCCGGATCATCGGCGGCGTGCAGATTCAAAGTCGAGCAAGCGTCGGCGGCAACCTCTGCAACAGCGGCCCGGCCGCCGACGCGACTCCCTCGCTGATCGCCCTGGGAGCCGTCGCGGTCATCGCCGGGCCGAAGGGAACTCGCTCAGTTTCGGTCGAAGATTTCTGCACCGGCCCCGGCAAGAACGTCTTGCGACCGGGTGAGCTTCTGGTCGAACTCAAATTCCCGGCCCGACCGGCTCACAGCGGTTCACACTACCGCCGCTTCATTCCTCGCAACGAAATGGATATCGCCGTCGTCGGCGTCGGAGCGAGCGTGGTCTTGAACGAGGCCAAGGACCAATTCGTCTCCGCCCGCATCGCGTTGGGAGCCGTCGCTCCGACCCCGCTCTTCGCGAAATCTGCCGGCGATTCACTGGCGGGCCAACCAATCAACGACGAGACGATCGCGAAAGCTGCCGCCACCGCTCGCGCGATTGCGGTTCCGATTGACGACATGCGCGGCACGAAAGAATTCCGCCTGCACATCACCGCTGTGTTGGTTGAACGAGTCCTCAAAGCCGCCGTCGCGCGAGCGCGCGGCGAACATGTCGATTGTAAAGTCGGACATTGAGGTAAAGCCCCAATGACCAAATCCCAATGACCAATGAATGACCAAGGCCCAATGACCAATTCCCAAGTAACCCATTGAGCGTCAATCTCGATCAGGCGGCCTTATGACTGACGGCAATCCGCAGTTCGGTCTTGAGGAACGCACGGCTCGATTTGGTGAGGAGATCATTGATTTCGCGAAGACAGTCCCTGTGAACCTCATCACGACGCCCTTGATTGGCCAAATCGTACGGGCCGGCACCAGCGTCGGCGCAAACTACGGCGAAGCCGACGACGCCAGTTCCAAGAAGGATTTTCTGCACCGAATTCGCATTTGTTTGCGAGAGTCCAAGGAAACCAAACACTGATTACGAATGATCGCCAGAGCGGAAGCAACTCGCAAAGAGGCTGCTCGCCCGCTCTGGAAGGAAGCCCAAGAGCTACGGCTGATTTTCAGCGCCATCATCCGCCGCCGAAGAGGAGAGTAAGCAAGCAGAAGTTTCCCGGACCCATGAATGCACGACCGACCATTGGTCATTGGAATTTGGTCATTGGTCATTTATTGGTCATTGGGATTTGGACATTGGGATTTTCCAGAAAGGGCATCATGGCTAAGAAACGAGTCGTTACCACTACTCTCAACGGCAATCAAACGGAGTTCCTCTGCGAGCCGCGTCAAACGCTGCTTGAAGTCCTGCGCGATACGCTCGACCTGACCGGCACGAAAGAAGGTTGCTCAAACGGCAACTGCGGAGCTTGTACGGTGCTGTTCAATGGCCGACCTGTCGTTAGCTGCCTCGTGCTGGCGGTCGAGGCCGAGGGGGCGAAAATCGAAACCATTGAAGGCGTCGCGACCGGTCAGGGACTCGACCCGATTCAGAAGGCGTTCCTCGAAGGAGCCGCGTTGCAATGCGGCATCTGCACGCCGGGCTTCATCATGTCGAGCAAAGCCTTGCTGTCGGAGAACCCCAAGCCAACCGAGGACGAAATCCGCTTCTACCTCGCCGGCAATTTGTGTCGCTGCACCGGCTACGACAAAATCGTCCGAGCCGTCCAAGACGCCGCGACTCAATGGAAAGACCACTCCATGAAGAACTGCCACGAGCGGTCATGCACGTAACTGGTGCGACCATGCCCGTCAGCCGTTCGACTTGTC
>CAZPUJ010000662.1:0-3195 GCA_964589725.1 uncultured Planctomycetaceae bacterium | reverse complement strand
CATCGTTGACCGCGTGATATTTCGGGACATAGTTGCCGCCGCCGAAGACGTACATCTTGTCGTTGAGCACGGCCGCTTGGTGATACGCTCGCGGCGACCAACCGGCATTCGCCGTCGCCAGCTTCCACTCCTTGCCGTCGGTCGAGGACCAGACGTCGTTCTTCAGGCTGGCGTCGTCGCCGAAGTAATAGTTCTCGGTCCCGCCGAGCATCCACATCTTGTCTTTGAAGACAACCGACGCCGCGGCGATGCGCGGCGTCCAACCGGCGTTCGCTGTCGCCTGTTCCCACTTCGCGCCGTCAGTTGACCACCAGACTTCGTTGCTGGCCGAATGCCCTTCCAGCCGACCGTTGTACCAGCCGCCCATCATCCACATCTTGCCGTCGAACACGAGCGACATCGGCAGGTCGCTGTGTTTCCACGCGGCTTCTTTTTCGATCAGCTTCCACGTCTTGCCGTCCGTCGAACTCCAAACGTCACGCGGCGGTGCGTGGAACGAGTCGAACCAGCCGCCGAAGATCCACAACTGGTCCTTGTAGACCAGCTCACCTTGTGAGTCGCGCGGCTGCCAACCGGCGTTGTCAGTCACCTTGTCCCAATTGGGTGCCGGTCCTTGACCGAAGCCAAACATGTTGCTTGCGATCAGAATCAGAACGGCGAGAAGAGACGGGAATCTCATGTGTTACTCCTGGTTGAGACTGACACTAACCCGAAGCGTAAGCGAGGGCCTGTTATCTCGGCCCTCGCTCACGCTTCGGGTGAGTGTGAACCTTCCTCCAAATGTGTCAGATGTGGCCGTGCAACGTATAGCGTGCCTTGTTTGACACACTATTCGGCCTTTGCCATTCGCGATAGCCAACTCAAGAGTAACGCTTCAATCGCCGCATCTTCGGCAGCCGCCCGGTCGAGGAGATGCAGGTCTTGAGCTTTCACCAGTTGTCGCACCAAATCATCTCGCACAGCGGCGGGTCCGGGAGTTGTCGCCGCTGGATGCACCACGAAGCAGTCCCATTCCTGATGGCCGAAGCTCAGCGACCAATTCATGATCCACAAGTACGAGCGGACGAACTGCTCGTCGGAGTCGGCTGCCGCCGTTCGCGGCACAGCCAAAACGACGAGGTCAGGTTTCATCGCTCGCACTTTTTCGTTCGCGGCTTTCTCCAACTCCGAAAGCGATTTGCCGTCGGTCGGCCACACGGTCACATCGACTGCGGCATTCGGATGAAGCTGCTTGAGCGCCGGGCCGATCAACCTGTCGAATGGCGGCATGGCGAAGACTCGCACCGGCTTGGACTGCTTCAACAGCGAGAGCGTTTTGGGCAGAGCCGGAACGGGCGGGCCAGCATCTGCCAACGAGACTTTCTTGCTGGTAATCGCTCGGCACAGTTCCTGAGCCATCAATTTATGGCCGTCCATGTTGGGATGGATCTCGTCGCTCATCGTCAGCCGCCACGCCCAGGCGTCGCGTGTTCGCAGTTGGTCGGCCGCTTGGTACTGATCGCACACAGGGACATTCAGCTCGCGCGCCGTCGTGCGGATGATGTCGCAGTATTGGACCAGCTTCTCTGTCGGACGTCCCGACGTATCGATGACCGCGTTCGGCGTGCAGAGCAACACGTGACTCTTCGCCTCTCGGCAGCGAGCAACGATCGTTTCCAGATTCTTGCGGAATTGTTCCGGTGGCGTGCGGACCATGTCGTTCAAGCCGAACGTGACCGTCACCAAATCCGGTTTTTTCGCAAGCACGTCTCGGTCGAGCCGATCCAAACCACTTTGTGTGGAGTTGCCGCTGATACCCGCGTTGATCACGCTGACGTTGGCTTTAGGGTCCACTTTTTTAATCGCGACTTCGAGCATTTCCGGATAAGCCCGTACTCCGCCAGTGTGGTAATAGACGCCGGTCACGCTGTCGCCGAGACAGACGACAGTGACGGGCTTCTCGCCAAAGGTGAGCAACGGTTTCGTGGCCGAGTCAGCCGGAGGCGACTGGGCGTTCGCGCGGTTCAAACGCATCCAGGCCGAGACCACATAAAGTCCTGTCGGACAGGCGATGGACTTCAGCAAACGACTGAGCAAAACTCGCCGATTCATAGAACACTCCTGGCCACATGCGTGACAAGCATCAGAATTACCTACGCATCGTCGACCAGCGCGACGAGCTCGTGAAGTTGTGCCTTGTCCCAAGGCTTGTCCTGTGTGCCGAGCGGCGGACGAGGCATGCCGATGTCGAGGTTGTATTTGTGCCGCATCGCCGCTCGGAAAAACGACCAGATCGAGCCAGAGGCGATGACTCGCGAGATCGCCTGTTGGAACTTCAGCATGAACGAACTCGCTTTGTCGACGTGACCGGCGACCATCGCTTCCCGCGCGCGGCGGCAGGCCGGTCCGAAGACGTTGTAGAACGTGCCGATCGCTCCGATCGAACCGGACAGAACCGCATGGCACATGACCTCGTCGGCTCCGCTGAAGAGTTGCAGCCGGTCACCCGCGTGCGAGTGAATCAGACCAAACAAGTACAAGTCCACGACGGTGATCTTCATGCCGGCGATGTTCGGCAACGCAAGGATTCGCTCCGTGTATTCTTTCGCCCCGACGGACAACTTCTGAGCCAACTCGATGTGATACACAAACAGCGGCAAGTCCGACGCGGCGCCGACGCGGCGGTAATGCTCGAAGACCACGTCGGCCGAGTGCGGGTAGTAAATCGGAGCAACCGTCGAAACCGCATCGGCCCCAACCTTCGCCGCGTGCTTCGCCAGAGTCACCGCATCGTCCGTCGCGACCGCCCCGACATGCGCCATGATCGGAATGCGTCCCGCGCTGGCCTTCACGGCTCGCTCGACAATCGCCTGCCGCTCATCGACGGTCAGTAACGGCCACTGTCCCGTCGAGCCGGTGACGTACAGCCCATCCATGCCTTGCTTCGCAAACAGATCGACAAGCTGCTCAACCACACCGAGCGCCGGCTTGCCATCCGCCCCGAACGGCGTCACGAGCGCTGGCCAAATCCCACCGAATCGACGAGCCATGTTCTCTCCTTGGAGTGCGGTGGCTTGACACCGCTTTCGATTGCGGCGAAGCCGCTTTCTTTCGTTGGATTGTTCAGATGCGTTGATCCTTTTCGGCAGACCAAAGTGGCTCCGCCACGATCCAAAGCGGTGTCGAGCCACCGCACTCCAAAGCTCACTTCGCCGC
>CAZPUJ010000661.1:0-8409 GCA_964589725.1 uncultured Planctomycetaceae bacterium | reverse complement strand
CGTTGTCTGCCGCGCCGTTGTAGATCGAATCGCCGAGGACCGGCCGGCCGACGCCGAGATGATCCCAGTGCGCGGTGAAGACGATCGCCTCGGATTTCAACGTCGCATCGCTTCCTTCCACCAGGCCGACGACGTTGTGGCTGACGAAGTTCTCGATGCGGGTCGGAAGGTTGCCTTTCAAATTCACTCCGAGCGAAGAGGGCTTGAACCCCTTGGTGTCCGCCTCGCGCAAGGCGTCTTCCACGGTGCGGCTCGACAGCCCCAGGAGCTTTTCACCCGCTGTCCGAGAGAGCCAACCCGCGAACGCCAGCACGGGTTGACCGGGTTCCCGCTTGAGCTGCGCACTCTCCAGTCGCCGCACGACCGAATACGGATAACCCGCGGTCTCATTCGTATGAATGATGAAGCAAGCCCTCGCTCCGCGCCGAGCAGCCTCCTCGAATTTGTACGTCCAACGCCCGTAATACGTCAGCGCCGTGCCTCCGAAGAATTTGGGATCGCTCGAAGGCGGCTCATTCGTGAAGAGGACGACAATCTTTCCCGTCACATCGACACCCTGATAATCGTCCCATCCGAATTCCGGCGCGGTGATGCCGTGTCCCAGGAAGACGGCCTCGGCGTCGAATTCCTCGAAGCCCGTTTGCGTCTGACTCACGCCCGCGAAGCCCTCCTCGCACGGGATGTCGAACGTGGCTCCTGCCTGCACCGCTTGGAGCGTCGACTTCGGGCTGGTGATGACACGCACGAGCGGCACCGGTTGGAAGTACGAGTCGCGCTCGCCGATCGGCTTCAAGCCCGCCTTTTCGAACTCGTCCGCGAGGTATTCCGTCGTGAGAATCTCGCCGTTGGTCCCAGGTTCGCGACCTTCCAGCCTGTCGCTCGCCAGATGGGCGACCGCCGACTTGATCCGGCCTGCGGAAATCTCACCCGCCCAAGATGCGGGAATGAAGGGCCAGGCAAGCAGCAGCGGAAGAAATCTGTATGCCACAGGAATTTCCTAATCGAGAGTTCAAGACGGTGAGTGGGAAGCGCGCATTCCCGCAGCAGAATCCGTTGTCATGGATCGTGGTTGATGTCGTCGGTGTGCAATGTTCTCAAGTGACGACACCCTGCTCAATGATCCAGACCGTCAAACAGTGCGGGAAGCTCGCCACGTCCTCGCTGTTCAAAGAAACTGGCGGCCAAACCGGATGGGATCGCGTTTCCATCTGGTGGATGCAGCTTCGCGAGATTCGGAAGGTCCGAAGGATGGCCAAACAAGCGGTGCTTCAACTCGCGGGCCTCTTCCGAAGACTCGGCATTCAATCGCGTCCAAAGCCGAAACATCGTCTGCCGCGCCGACACCAGCGCCGGTCGATTCAGCAGGCAGACTTCAATCAAGGCTTGCCCCTCGGCAGACATCGCGATGACCGCACCGTCAGGGCTGACTGAGATATGCTCTGCCACTCGGTCTCGACACGGGTCAAGTGGCGAATCGTGATCCTGTTTGGCCGAGCCTGATGAATCAACGCGGCTCGCCGAGCATTCTTGGCGGACCAGTCATCTCTGGAATCGTCGGCATCAATCGCGGCGTCCAGAATGGTCACGACCGATGATTCCACCGTGGTTCGTTGTGACAAAGCTTTCTTCTCCAGTCGAGCGGCCAATCTTTCCGGCACTGCGATCGTTTGCGCCATGACAGGCCGATGTTCCCGTGGGAGTGAGGTTCGCAAGCAATTGGATGCTGTCTGAGTTAGAGCAAACGCGTCGAACTGACGGAGTGATCACGACAGAATCACCTTCACAACTTGGCCATGCACGTCGGTCAGCCTGTAGTCGCGTCCCTGGAAGCGGAACGTGAGTCGCGTGTGATCGAAGCCCAACAGGTGCAGCAGTGTGGCATGCAGGTCGTGGACGTGGACCGGGTCGATGGCGACGTTGAAGCCGAGTTCATCCGTTTGACCATGCACATGGCCAGCCTTTAATCCGCCGCCGGCCAGCCACAGACTGAAACAGCGGTTGTGGTGGTCGCGGCCGTCGTTGCCGCCTTGCACCATCGGCGTTCGGCCGAACTCGCCCCCCCAGATGACGATCGTGTCTTGCAACAGCCCCCGTTCCTTGAGATCGGTCACGAGCGCGGCGCTGGCCTGATCGGTGTCGAGAGCATTTTGCTTCACACCGGCCGTCAAGTTGCCGTGCTGGTCCCAGGCTTCGTGAAACAATTGGACAAAACGAACTCCGCGTTCGATGAGTCGCCGGGCCAGCAAGCAGTTGCGGGCGAAGCTCGGATCCTTGGGAGATTTGAGGCCGTACTTGTCGAGCGTTTCCTGAGATTCCTGGCCGAGGTCCATGAGTTCCGGGGCGCTGGTCTGCAAGCGATACGCCATTTCGTAACTTTGAATGCGCGCGGCGATTTCCAGATCGGCCGTCGATTGCAGCGCCAGGTTGTTCAGCCGATTCAAAGCGTCCAGCGAGGCGCGTTGCGTTTCCGAGTCGATGCCTTTGGGATTCGACAGATACAGCACCGGATCGCCGGCACTGCGAAACGGCGTGCCACCGTACATCGTCGGCAGGAAGCCACACCCGTAGTTGCTGGCCCCGCCGCTGGTCCCCTTCGCGCTAGTCAGTACCACAAAGCCGGGGAGGTCGGCCGATTCACTTCCCAGCCCGTACGTCGTCCACGAGCCGAAGCTGGGACGACCGAATTGCTGCGAACCGGAATTCATCATGATCTGCGCGGGGGCGTGATTGACCGCTTCCGTCTGCATCGTGCGGATCAAGCACAGGTCGTCGGCAATCTTCGCGGTGTGCGGCAGGACTTCGCTCAATTCCATGCCGCATTGTCCGTGACGCGCGAATTTGAACTTCGGGCCGAGCAACGCCGAGTTGGGATTGATGAACGCGGCTCGATAACCCTTCAGCAGTTCGGCGGGAGGAAGCTGTCCGTTGTGCTTGGTGAGTTCAGGCTTGTTGTCGAACAGCTCCAAATGGCTGGGGGCACCGGCCTGAAAGATATAGATGACCCGCTTGGCCTTCGCTGGGAAGTGCGGCTGTCGCGGTGCCAGCGGGTTCTCGGACGTCGTCGGTTTCACCGCGGTTTCGGCCGCCAGCAACGAACCAGCGGCGATGCTGGCCAACCCGACGCCGCAGTCACGCAGAAACCAGCGACGGCTGAGGTATTGCGACCGGGCCTGTTGCAGTTGTTGAGTCATGTTCATGGTCGTCCTCATTTCTTGGAGATGGTCTCGTCGAGATTCAGCAGCACCCGAGCGGTCAGCGTCCACGCGGCGGCGTCTTGTGGAGTCGTGTCGGCCGGCAAAGTGGGAAGCAGAGCCGGGTCACCAGTCGCAATCTCGCGCGGGTTCAGCCAGCCGTCGGCCAGGCGTTGGCGGCGCGACTTCAACAAGTCCAGAATGGAATCGCGTTCCTTGGCCATCGGTTGTCGCGAGGTGCATAAGAAGAACGCGTAGTCGGCTCGGCGTGCATCGTCCTTTCCTCCTTCTCGCAGCACTCGCAACGCGAGGGCGCGGGCGGCTTCCACGAAGATCGGCTCGTTCAAACTCGTCAGTGCCGCGAGCGGAGTGTTGGATAGCACACGGCGAGCGCAAGCGAAATCGCCGTTCGGTGCGTCGAAGTTCGACATCACTGGATCGGGCATCGAGCGTTTACGAAAACCATACAGCGTGCGACGGTATCGTTCCGGCCCTTCCGCCGGTTTCCAGTAACCGGGGTAGGTGAAGTTGTAGTCCAGCACATTTTGGGGCACCGGCGGAATGACGCTCGGCCCGCCCAGCTTGTGCGTGATCAGGCCCGACACGCTGAGTGCAATGTCTCGCACGACCTCCGCATCGGCTCGGAAGCGCGGGCCTCGCGCCAGCCAGACATTGCGCGGATCGCGTTCCCGCAACGCCGCGGATGCTTCCGAAGACTGTCGATACGTGGCGCTGGTGACGATCGTCCGAATCAAGTGCTTCTGGCTCCAGCCGTGCTCCATGAAATCGACGGCCAGCCAGTCGAGCAGCTCGCGATATTCCGGAACCGGCGCTCGCGTGCCGAAGTCCTCCGGAGTCTCGACCAGCCCCGCGCCGAAGAGCGACTGCCAGACGCGATTCACAGCGACGCGCGCCGTCAGTGGCGATCGAGGATCGGTCAGCCAACGAGCAAACCCCAGCCGATCGCGCGGCGCATCGTCCGGGAGCGGATGAAATGCGGCGGGCGTATGCGGCTTAACGACACGCAAGGGCTGGTCCCAGTTGCCTCGGTCCAAAACCTGCGTGATTCGGCGGTTGGTTGGTTCCTGTTCGGCCATGTGCAGGATCGACGTGGCCGCTTGTGGGAAAGAGTTCCAGAGGGCTTCGATCTCGTCATTGATCGGCTTCGCTTCTGCGACGCTCGTCCGCCAGGCAGCGAACAGAGCAGCGCTTTGTTCTGAGGTCCGCGTTGCGGCCGGAGTCTGCTGCGCCAACATCGCAGCGTGACTGACGGGCGGTGCCGCAGGAGCGGGCTGTCGGGTGATACTGAATCGGCAGCAGCCCAACATGTCGGTCATCCGCCAAGCCAACTTCAGTTCGGTTCCCTCAGGCACATCCAGTGGTTTCTCAAACTGGAGCACCGCGACGGACGGCTGATTGCGGCGGCCGATGCCTCGATCGGCAGTCCAAGTGGTATCGTCCGTGCCGTCGATCAGAGACGCGACGGGCCCGCTGGATTTTTTTCCGTCGGCCTGTTTTTGCTCAGGTTGAGCGAAGTCAGCCGTGGCATTTACGAGCTTCACCTTTTCCCAATCTTTGCCGCCCGGCTTTTTGATAAACGCTTCCACTTCGTTGATGGCCCATGTGCCCAAGCGGCTGCGTCCCGGCCCGTTGTGCGGCAAGTCACGATGGTTGAGCGCTTCCAGACGCAATCCCGTCACACCGTTCAGAGCGGGTGCCGAAATCAGGAATACGTCGTTGCTGGTGTGGCCCTTCATCAGCAACGATTGATCGGCTTCCTGCGTTGGATGATTCAGGCCGCTGATGCTCCCCAGTTCCGTCGCGACCAGCGGTTCCCAGGCGATCTGCTGTTGCAGAAGCGTTCGTTCCCAGGCTGCGAATTCCTGTTCCCACTGCGGCCGCGCGGTGCGCAGCCGCTGCTCGGCGTCGTGAATCTTTCCATGAATCTCGACGATCTGTCGTTGCTGCTCCGCCGAATACACCCACGACTGTGCTTCGTACGACGAATTCAGGAACGCGAACATGCCGTAGTATTCGTCCTGCGTCAGCGGATCGAACTTGTGCGTATGGCACTGAGCACATTGCGTCGTCAGTCCCAACACCGCCTTGCCGAGACAGTCCATGCGATCGAACATTTCCACCATGCGGAACTGTTCTGGAACGATGGCCCCTTCCTCGTTGATCATGCTGTTTCGCAGAAATCCCGTAGCGACGATCTGCTGCTGAGTCGCCCCCGGCAGCAAGTCGCCCGCCAATTGCTCGATGAGGAACCGATCGTAGGGCAGGTCGCGATTGAGCGCATCAACCACCCAGTCGCGCCACATCCACTGTTCGCGCGGCAGGTCTTTCTCATAACCGTTGGTGTCGGAATACCGCGCGACGTCGAGCCAGTGCCGCGCCCACTTTTCTCCAAACCGCTCGCTCTTCAGCAGAGTCTCAACGGTGGCCTCGAAACCGCGCTGCTCGAAAGTCGCCAGTTCCTCGGGTGATGGGGGCAAGCCGATCATATCAAGATACAACCGTCGGCATAACGCCGCCGACGTTGCGGCTGGCGAGAGAGAAAGACTCCATTCTTTCAATCGAGACACGACGAACGCATCGACGTGGTGAGCCGCGCCTACGTCTGGCAACTTCGTCTTGAGCGGCGCGGTGAACGACCAATGCGATTCGTAGTTGGCACCCTCCTTGATCCACCGCGTCAACGCGTCGATTTGTTTTGCCGACAGCGCTTTCTTGTGGCGCGGCGGCGGCATCACGACGTCGGCGTCAGTCGATGTGATGCGACGGATCAATTCGCTCTGTTCTGGATGACCGGGAACAATCGCCGCCGTGCCCGATTCGCCCCCTTTAAGAGAGTTGTCACGCAGATCCAACCGTAAGCCGCTCTTGCGACCGGCCGCATCCACACCGTGACAGAGCGTGCAATGCTCGGCGAGAACCGGTTGGATGTCGCGATTGAATTGCACGCGCTCGTCGGCCCAGCCAGTCGTCCCGGCGAGAAGAAACAACGCGATGGAGAGAATTTTGTAGCGAGTCGAGTTCATTCGAGTGTTCCTGAGGCGGTGGTGCGGTCGAGGCCAAGGGCGGACCCGGTCGCCGCGAAATTTCTCAGGCGGACAGGATACAACAATGTACCGTATTGCTCCGGACGAATCGTCTTGCAGTAGCGGCGCGGCATGAATGGTATCTTTAACAGCCCATTGGTCGGGCTGCCAGAAACCGGCTGTTTGAGGGATTCAGCAGCGCTGCTGAATCCTTCGGAATTGCGTGGCCGCCGTCCCCCGCTAAGCTGAACCGCGTCAACCCACTTGGCGGGAGACGAACTCGGCACGTTGATCAGTCCGTGGTCCTGCCTTCCAACTGCACCATGCTCGAGGATCTGTTCATGCTCACCATTTGGGGAAAGAAACAGAAGCCGCTGTGCGACAGTCTCTCACGCCGCGACTTTCTGCAAGTGGGTACTCTGGGTCTTGGTGGCCTGACCCTGGCCGATTTACTTCGGCTCAAGGCACAGGGGGCGCAGCAGGCCAAGTCATCTCACAAGTCCGTCATCATGATCTACTTGTGCGGTGCCCCTTCCCACATCGACATGTATGACATGAAGCCGCTGGCCCCGGCGGAGTACCGAGGCGAGTTCAAGCCGATCCAGACCAACATCTCCGGCATGGAAATCTGCGAGCTGATGCCGCTGCAGGCGAAAATTGCCGACAAGTTGACCATCATCCGCAACCTGCGAGCCCTCGCCACCGATACCCATGCGCCCGAGGAGTTGTTGTGCGGTTATCCTTGGGGTCCAGAAGGTGGCCCGTTCAGTTTGAAACCGGGTCTCCGGCCAACCTTCGGGTCGGTGGTCAGCAAGCTCCTCGCGAGCAACGGCACGAACCTCCCGCCGTACGTCGCGTTGGACATGGGACAAATGCCCCACGGCGGCCGGAGGTCATTGGCACTCGAACCGGCCTATTTGGGATTGGCCCATCAGCCATTCGATCCCGGCTCGCCGGGCTTGGTTGCCAACTTAAGTTTGGCCGATGAGATGACGTTCGACCGGTTGACCGAGCGCAAGACGTTGCTGGGTTGCTTCGACAACATCAACCGCGCCGTCGAGCGGGCGCAGGGCACTTTTGCCGGGATGGACGCGTTCACCGCTCAGGCCCTGGACATCATCAGTTCGTCGCGCGCCCGTGATGCCTTCGACGTCGGCAAGGAGCCGGAGAAGGTTCGGGAACAATACGGCACTCACTCGCGGTTTCTGCAAGCCCGACGTCTGGTCGAAGCGGGTGTCTCGGTGGTCAATGTGCTGGCCCCCGGCTACTGGGACACCCACGCGAATAACTTCAGTTCGCTACGGCAGATGCTCCCCGAGTTCGACAAGGGCATTTATACCTTGGTGACCGATTTGCACGAGCGCGGCCTGGACCAGGATGTGACGGTCGTGGTCTGGGGCGAGTACGGTCGGACGCCGAAGATCAACGGCAATGCCGGGCGCGATCACTGGCCGCAGGCCAGTTTCGCCCTCGTCGCCGGCGGCGGGTTCAAGATGGGCCAGGTCATTGGCGCGACGACGTCGCGAGCGGAGCAGCCGCTCGGTGGGTCGTACATTCCGCAAAACCTGCTGGCCACGCTGTACCGGGAGGTCTTCGGCATCGATCCCGCGGCGACCCTCCCGGACCACAGTGGTCGCCCAATCTCATTGGTGGAGGAGCGTGAACCCATCAAGGAGCTGCTCTAACCCGTCTTCTACATGAAAATTGTCAGGCGTGGTTGTGTGACAGCGAATGATTTTTGCGAACCAATTCTTGGCTCTCTGCCAATTGTTTGTGAGCCGCAAGGCGCTAGCCGTGGGTTGTTCTTACGGCTTCACGTCGGTCTCGATCTTGCAGTTCGGCAGCGCCTTCTTCAACTCGTCGATGCCGGTGGCGGTGACTTTGGTGCGGCGTAGGTCGAGCGATTCCAGGTTCGTCAGGGCGGCCAGTGGTTTGATCCCGGCGTCGGTCAGACCGCTGCCCGCCAGTGACAGTCGCTTGAGCCGCTTCAGCTCGGCGAGATTCTCGGCAGAGAGTTCGATCAGGTTCGGGTGGCTGAGCGACAGGTCGATCAACTCCGACTGGCCGGTCAGGTGAGGCAGTCCCGTGCCGCGAATGTCGTTGCCGTCGAGCACCAGCCGTTTCAACGTCGGCAACTTCGGCAGTTGGGCCAGCGTGGCGTCGTTCAGTCCCGC
>CAZPUJ010000660.1:0-3156 GCA_964589725.1 uncultured Planctomycetaceae bacterium | reverse complement strand
GTACCATCCTCCCGCGCGACTCAAAAGCCAACACCAAAAATCAGGGGGCATCACCCCCGCCCGACTTGACTTTCGACGTTACATCTTGCGCTTCGGGCTTGTAGGCCTCCACAGACCACGCAACCGGACGAATGAGCCGGCAGTGCCTGTGATATCAATCTGCGATTGATCTTCCCGGAAACTCCAGATACGGTCCCCCGGTTTCGTTGGGCTGGACCGCACGGAGGGAACGCGATGTTTCTGCTAAGCCATCTGCTGCGCCGTTTCATCCAGGTCGGAACCCTCACCGTGACGGACGCGCACGGTCGCCGGCACGTCTTCACGGGGGAACCCGGGCCGGCCGTCGCGTTCCGCATTACCGATAGGACGCTGCATCGCCGGCTGTTCTTTAATCCCGACCTGGCCCTTGGAGAAGGGTACATGGATGGCGGGATCGTGTTCGAGGGCTGCACGCTTTACGACTTCCTGCACCTGTTCAACCTGAACCGGTCGTCGCTCCAGGCGTATCCGCTGCAGTCGCTGCTGAGAACGATTTCAAAGACTTTGCGGTTCATCCAGCAACACAACCCGGTGGGCACGGCGCGCAAGAATGTCGCCCACCACTACGACCTGTCGCGCGAGATGTACGCTCTGTTTCTTGACGAAGACCAGCAGTACTCGTGCGCCTATTTCGCCGATCCGGGTGACACGCTCGAAGCGGCCCAGCGGCAGAAGAAAGAGCACATCGCCGCCAAGCTGCTGCTCAAGCCAGGCCAGAAAGTTCTCGACATCGGCTGCGGCTGGGGCGGGATGGCGTTTTCGATCGCGCAGATCGCGGACGTCGAAGTGCTCGGTGTGACCCTGTCGACCGAACAGCACCAGTTGGCGACCCGGCGGGCCAAGGAGATGGGGCTTTCGGACCGCGTCCGCTTCGAACTCTGCGACTACCGCGAGTTGACGGGGCGTTTCGACCGCATCGTGTCCGTCGGCATGTTCGAGCATGTCGGCGTGAGGCATTATGATGAATTCTTCGCGAAGGTGAACGAATTACTCGCCGCCGACGGCGTGATGCTGCTCCACTCGATCGGACGCATGAGCCCTCCCGGCACGACCGGTCCCTGGATCCGCAAGTACATTTTTCCGGGGGGCTACACTCCCTCGCTATCGGAAGTTTTCCCATCCACCGAACGGGCTCGGCTGTGGGTGACCGACGTTGAGATCCTCCGCATGCATTACGCCGACACGCTCCGCTGTTGGGCCGCGCGTTTCCAGGCGAACCGCGAGCGAGTCCGGCAGCTTTACGATGAGCGGTTCTGCCGCATGTGGGAGTTCTATCTCGCGTGCGCCGAGACGATCTTCCGCTACGGGAGCGGCATGGTCTTTCAGATGCAGCTCGCTCGCGACCGCCAGGCCGTCCCCCAGACGCGCGATTACATGGTCGATGAAGAACGGACACTCCGCGAGACCCTACTCCCGCCAACGGAACGCGTCCGCCGCGCTGCGTGAACACTCAACGCTGCGACATGAACTTCGCTCCTCGCATGTCACATGACGCGCTGCGCGCGCAAGACGTGGCAAGTCTGGTTGTATTCCGTCCCTCGCTCTCGCACAATCGCGAGGGAGTTGTCCACTCGTAACCGCAACTCACTGGCGGATGAGGACTCGCGATGGCGTCGGTTCCCCAGCCAAACTGCCCTGCCGATCCCATCTTTTCCGCCTTCGCTGCGGCTTGGAGTAAAGGCGAAACACCACGGGCTGAGGAGATTCTCGAGCAGAGCACCGCGGGCAACCGGGCCGAGCTGTTGCCGCAGCTTTTGGCATGCGAGATTGACCAGCGCCGCCAGCGCGGCGAAACGCCGTCTGTTGCGGAATACTCGTCGCGATTTCCCGAGCAGCGGCAGTTGATTGACCGGCTGTTTGCCGATCAACCAGCCAGCCACGCGCCGCAATCTGCGGTCAGCCGCAGCGCTGCTTCGCTCATTAAGGACGAAGGCGCCACTGAGACCTGGAAAGGGAGCGATGGCAGCCGCACTGATTCCGTGGGGCAACTCCCCACCATCCCCGGCTATGAAATCATCCAGCTTCTGGGGCAGGGCGGAATGGGTTACGTCGTGCAAGCCCGCGACCTGAAACTCAATCGCATGGTCGCGCTCAAGTTGCCGTTGCCGGAAAAGCTGCGCGACGCAGCCGACCGCGAACGCTTTTTGCGCGAGGCGCGCTCCGCAGCGAGGCTGCGGCACCATGGCATTTGCCCGATCTACGAAATTGGCGAGGCGGCCGGGCAACCCTACCTGGCGCTGGCTTTCATCGCCGGCCAGCCGCTTTCGACCTGGGCGATGGAGAAGACGCCCACTGCGCGACAGGCGGCGGAGATTGTGTCAGCAGTGGCGGAGGCGGTGCAGGAGGCTCACGAGCATGGGGTGGTGCATCGGGATTTGAAGCCGGGCAACGTGATGATTGAGCAGGAGACGGGCGCGCCAATCCTGATGGATTTTGGCCTGGCCAAGGACCAAAGCGAGGCGGACATTCATTTAACCTACGCCGGCGCGATTCTTGGCACGCCGGCGTATATGTCGCCCGAGCAGGCGGCCGGTGCTGTCGATAAAGTCGGCCGCTGCTCCGATGTGTATGGCCTGGGCGCGATGCTCTACTGGCTCCTCTGCCGCCGCCCGCCGTTTGCCGGCACGTTTGGCGAGGTTCTGCGGTTTGTGCAAACCGCGGAGCCGACGCCACCATGCAAACTGCATCCCGGCCTGCATCGCGATCTGGAAACCATCTGTCTGAAGGCAATGGCCAAGGAGCCGCGCGACCGCTACGCCTCTGCCCAAGCCCTCGCCGCTGATCTGCGGCGGTTTACCATTGGAGAAGCGATCCTCGCGCGACCTGAAGGCGCGCTCCGTAAGGTGTGGCGGATGGTGCGGCGTAGGCCGAGTGTCACTGTGGCGGTGGTGGCGATTGCCGTGGTGCTGGCGGTCGCGAGCGTGATCGCGCAACAAGCGAGCCATGACCGGCAGGTCACGCTCACCACGCAGCGGATCGACAGAAATCTGGAAGATGAGGCTTGGACGCAAGAGCGCTATGAACAACTTGAAGCTCAGGTCCAAGGGATCAAGCAACTGGACCCTGAGGAGGCCCGCAAGGCTCACGATCGGCTCAGCCGCCGCTTCCGCGAGCACT
>CAZPUJ010000659.1:0-3186 GCA_964589725.1 uncultured Planctomycetaceae bacterium | reverse complement strand
GCCGACACCGAAGAGGCTCGTCAGAAATACGGCCGACCGCTGAGCGTGATTCAAGGCCCGCTGATGGCCGGAATGTCCGTCGTCGGCCAATTGTTCGGCGCGGGGAAAATGTTCCTGCCGCAGGTCGTGAAGTCCGCCCGCGTGATGAAGAAATCGGTCGCGTACCTCGAACCGTTCATGGAGGCGGAGAAGGCTGCCGAGGCCAGCGGAGGGCGTCAGCCCCCCGGTTCGTCCGATGGGCTCGACGCGGCGTTAGCAGCCGGTGCGACCGGGGGGCTAACGCCCCCCGCTAGCCAATCCGGTTCGGGAGCTCGCGGCAAGATCGTCATGGCCACGGTCAAAGGGGACGTCCACGACATTGGCAAGAACATCGTCGGCGTCGTGCTGCGGTGCAACAACTTCGACGTGATTGACCTGGGCGTGATGGTCCCGTGCGAGAAGATCTTGCAAACCGCGCGCAATGAAGGTGCTCAAATCATCGGCCTCAGCGGCCTGATTACCCCTTCGCTGGACGAGATGGTCCACGTCGCTCGTGAGATGCAGCGACAAGGCTTTGCGATCCCGCTGCTGATCGGCGGAGCGACGACGAGTTCCAAGCACACGGCGGTCAAGATCGCTCCCGAGTACCAGCAGACCGTGGCCCACGTGCTCGACGCATCGCAGTCCGTGCCGGTCGTCGAGCAACTGCTCGACACGAACCTCAAGCCGGATTTCGACCGCAAAAACTCCGCCATTCACGAACGGGACCGTGCGTCATTCGCCGATCGCCAACAAAGGAATCTCGTGCCGTATGTCAAGGCCTTGAATCGCCGCTTCCAAACCGATTGGGCCAACGTCCGCATCGACACGCCGTCGTTCTTGGGCACGCGAGTCCTCGACCACTTCCCGATCGAGGAACTCGTCCCGTACATCGACTGGTCGCCGTTTTTCCAAACCTGGGAGTTGAAGGGCAAGTACCCGAAGATCTTCGAAGACCCGGTTGTCGGTGCCGAAGCAAAGCGACTTTTCGACGACGCTCAATCGCTGCTCGACCGCATCGTCCGCCAGAAGTTGCTGACGGCAAGAGGTGTGTACGGCTTCTGGCCGGCGAACAGCGACGGCGATGACATCGTGGTGAAATCCGAAATGCGAAATGCGAAATGCGAAATGAATCTCGTCCGCTTCCCGATGCTGCGACAGCAATGGGAGCGTGTCGGCCAGTCTGACTTCCGTTCGCTGGCCGATTACATCGCCCCTGCCAACAGCGACCGCTTCGATTTCATCGGTGCGTTTGCCGTCACAACCGGCATCGGTTGCGATGAACTCGTCAAACAGTTCGAAACCCAGCACGACGACTACTCGGCGATCCTCACGAAAGCCCTCGCTGACCGGCTGGCCGAAGCATTCGCCGAGCGGCTTCACAAGATCGCTCGCGACGACTGGGGGTATGGCCGAGAGGAGAACCTTTCGAACGACGATTTCATTGCCGAAAAATATCGCGGCATCCGCCCGGCCTATGGCTATCCGGCCTGTCCGGATCACACCGAGAAACGTCGGCTCTTCGATTTGCTCAACGCCGAACGACACACCGGCATCACGCTGACCGAGTCTTTTGCGATGTATCCCGCCGCCAGCGTCAGCGGGTTGTACTTCGCGCACCCCCAAGCTCGGTATTTCGCGGTCGATCGGCTCACCAAGGATCAAGTCGATAGTTACGCTCAACGCAAAGGACTGCCCGTCTCCGAAATCGAACGTTGGCTTTCACCCAACTTGGGTTACTGACTCCCTGACACCGAGGTCTACACCTCGCACGGCCACGTCTGACACATTTGGAGGACGCTTCACACTAACCCGAGGCGTAAGCGAGGACAGAGGCAACAGGCCCTCGCTTACGCATCGGGTTAGTGTCCGATTCGACCGTGCGAGGTATGACGCCGCCCCGCTCGCCATTGAATCGCAGGTTCGCACCGAGATGGCGACGTTGACGCGACCGCAAGCCAATCGGCCATTTTCGCAATAACTCTCTCATCGTCATTCGTATCTTCGTCCGAGCACACAATGCCGCACGTTCCGCCGACACAGCCCAGCTTGCTGGTGCGATTGAAAGATGCTCACGACCGCGAGGCGTGGGAGCGGTTTGTCGATTTGTATGCTCCGCTGGTTTACGCCTTCGTCCGCAAACGCGGTCTGCGAGATGCCGACGCGGCCGATTTGACTCAGGACGTGCTGCGGCAAGTGGCACTCGCAGCCAAGAGTTTGATTTACGATCCGCGTCGCGGCTCATTTCGCGGCTGGCTGTTCACGGTCGTGCGAAACCGGCTGACCGATCATTGGCGAACGGCTGCTCGTGACGTGCGTGGCAGCGGCGATAGTTCACAGTGGCGACAAGTGTCGGAACAACTCGTCTTCGAATCCGACTCGGCCGAATGGGACGCGGCTTACGAACGGCAGTTGCTGGATTACGCGGCTCAACAGGTACGAGCCGATTTCTCGGAAGCGACGTGGTCGGCGTTTTGGCAAACGGCGATCGAGGGCCGCGAGGGAAAAGTTGTCGCGGAGGAATTGTGCCTGACCGTGGCCGCCGTGTACCTGGCTAAAGGCCGTGTGATCGCTCGGCTCAAAGAGCAGGTAAAGTGGCTGCTGGGAGATGATCCTGGAGTGCGGTAGCTTGATACCGCCCTCCATTCAGGAAGTCATCAGGTTCCAAACAGGCAAGTCATCGCGAACCGACAAACGAGTCTCGCCCACCGTCGGTTAGCCCCCGTCACGGAGCGTACCCCTAAATGAATGGAGGGCGGTGTTGGGGCACCCAGCTTCTGGGTCACACCGCACTCCAGGTTTCGCGATAACTTCGGCTGGTTCGCTCGTATCTCTTAGCAGAGTCCGTTACGACGCTTCGCTAGCCCTAGCGAGTTCACGCCATGTCTGACGCACGTCCAACACCGAACTGTCCCGATGCCGCCACGTTACGAGCGTTGTTGGATGGCACGCTCCCCGTAGACCAGCAGACGACGTCGCAGGCTCATGTCGATCGGTGCCCGTCGTGCGAGGGGGCCTTGCGACAGATGACGGCCGGCGGCGAGTCGTGGATCGGGATGGCGGAGAAGCTGAAAGCCGGAAGCGAAGACGATCCGAAGCTGGCGGCGGCGATGGAACGGCTCAAGAACGACGACGGCTCCGGCGACGAGTCGAGTGAGCCGGCCGACC
>CAZPUJ010000658.1:0-3834 GCA_964589725.1 uncultured Planctomycetaceae bacterium | reverse complement strand
AAGCGCGAAGCCGCTCCCAAGATAAGGTCTCGTTTCCGCCGCAAGGCGGATGAAGTCCCCTGGAAGACGACCAGGTTGATAGGCCGGATGTGTAAGGCGGGTAACCGTCTCAGCTAACCGGTACTAATGGACGAAGGCTTGGCCATTTTTATTCTTGGCTTTTTGCCAATCGTGAGTTGACACAACCGTCCCAGGCATGGTGAAAACTGTGCCTGAGAAATACTCCGGTGACCATACCTGGTTGGGAAACACTCGTTCCCATTCCGAACACGACAGTTAAGCCACCAGGGCCGATGATAGTGCTGAAAGGCGTGAAAGTAGGTTATTGCCGGGGTTTTAAGACCTCCCGAATGGGAGGTCTTTTTTTTTGGTGCGTCTTGAATGGCTGGTTGCTAATCCTGTTTTATCCCGCTTGAAAGTCTCTCCATTGCACGCTGAACCTGCACAATCACTTTAGATTCATGGACGCCCGCAATGACCAGAGCCATTTTGCTCGCCGTCAGCGTTCTCTTCCTGGTGATTGACTCCGGTCAATCCGCCGATTTGACGAAGCCGCTGAAGCTACTATTCCTCGGCGACAACGGGCATCACCAACCGCGCGTTCGGTTCGAGCAGTTGCAACCGGTGATGACGGCGCGTGGGATTGAAATGGAATACACCGATGTCGTCGGCGATCTGAATGTCGAGAAACTCAGGGCATTCGATGCGGTCGTGGTCTACGCGAACATCGACCAGATCGAATTCGGCCAGGCCAAGGCGTTGCTCGATTTCGTCGCGAGCGGCAAGGGGTTCATCGCGCTACATTGCGCGAGTTATTGCTTTCGCAACAACGAGGATGTGGTCGCGTTGATGGGTGCCCAGTTTCAGCGGCACGGGACTGGAGCGTTCCGGGTCACTTCGACCGAGGCGGGAAAGTCGCATCCGCTGCTGAAGGGCTATCGTGGCTTTGAGAGTTGGGATGAGACCTACGTCCATACGAAGCACAACGAGAAAGATCGAATCGTTCTGGAAACTCGCGCCGAGGGTGAAGCTGAAGAGCCGTGGACATGGGTGCGAACTCACGGCAAAGGTCGAGTCTTCTACACTGCTTGGGGACATGACGAGCGGACATGGGGAAACACCGGGTTTCAAAATCTCGTCGAGCGCGGCATTCGTTGGGCGTGCGGCGATGATGTCAGCAAAGTCCCGAACTTTGCTGATCGGCCCGAGATGACGGTTCCGCGAAAGGACGTGAAACCGTTTGAGTACGTCGACGCGGTGATCCCATTCTATCCGCCAAGCAAGCAGTGGGGTGTCGTCGCGGAGCCGGTCAAAAAACTCCAGGAGCCTCTGCCGGCCGAAGAGTCGATCAAGCACTTCATCACGCCGGTTGGCTTCGCGGTCGAGCTGTTCGCCGCTGACCCGGACATCGGTAAGCCGCTGGCCATGAACTGGGACGAGCGTGGCCGACTGTGGCTCTGCGAAACGCTCGACTACCCGAACGACCTGCAAGAGCCAACGAAAGGCCGCGACCGCATTCGCATTTGCGAGGACACGAATGGCGATGGCAAAGCGGACAAATTCACAATTTTCGCCGAGCAACTCAGCATCCCGACCGCGATCACCTTCTATCGCGGCGGAGCGATCGTACAGGACGGCACGCAAACGGTATATCTCAAGGACACGAGCGGCGACGACAAGGCCGACATTCGCAAGGTGCTGATCACCGGCTGGGCACTCGGCGACACGCACGGCGGCGTGAGCAATTTTCAGTACGGGCTCGACAACTGGTACTACGGGATGCAGGGCTACAACAACTCGACCCCGGTGTACGACGACGGCCGCAAATCGAGCGAGTCGTTTCGGATGGGGTTCTTCCGGTTTCGGGTTGGCCCCGCGTCCTCGTCGTCCATCTCGGCGAGCGGGGGGCGTCAGCCCCCTGATGCGTCGAAGGGCAATGGCGCGGGTCGTGGTCCGAAACATCAGGGGGCTGACGCCCCCCGCTCGCCATTGACCGACGACGATGTCGCCGTCACCGATGTCGAATTCCTGCGTTCGACCAACAACAACACATGGGGCCTCGGCATCAGCGAGGAAGGTCTGATCTTCGGCTCCACCGCGAACGGGAATCCCAGCGAATTCATGCCGATCGCGAACCGCTACTACGAAAAGGTACGCGGTTGGTCGGCCAGTGTTCTCGGCGGCATCGCGGATGCCAACAAGATCGAGCCATTCAGCGACAAGGTTCGGCAAGTCGATCATCACGGCGGATTCACGGCCGCAGCGGGGCACGCGCTCTACACGGCTCGCGCTTGGCCGAAGGAATACTGGAACCGCAGCGCGTTCGTGTGCGAGCCGACCGGCAAACTGGTCTCGACGTTCGTGCTTCGCCCGGACGGAGCCGGTTTCCGCTCAAATAATCCGTGGAACATTTTGGCCAGCGACGATGAGTGGTCCGCTCCAATTATGGCCGAGGTTGGCCCCGACGGTCAGCTTTGGGTGATTGACTGGTACAACATCATCGTGCAGCACAATCCAACGCCAGCGGGCTACAAGACCGGCAAAGGGAACGCCTACGAGATCGATCTGCGCGATAAGAAGCACGGGCGGATTTATCGGGTTGTTTGGCGAGGAGGCGAGGGAGAGAAGGGGGGAAGGGGAGAGGCAATCATCCCGCCAAATCCGAATCTCTCGACCGTCGAAGGTCAGCTTGACGCGTTGCAGACGGGAAACAAGTTGTGGCGATCGCACGCTCAGCGGTTGATGGTGGAGAACAAGAATGCGGATGTGTTGCAACAGTTGATCGTCGCGATTCAGGATCACGCGCAGGATGAGATCGGACAGAATTCCCAAGTGGTTCATGCGCTGTGGACGTTGCAGGGTCGCGGAGCGTTGAGTGCCTCTAACCCGGATGCGAACAAGGCGTTGCTCGTAGCTCTCGATCATCCGTCCGTGGGTGTCCGATGCAACGTGCTTGCAGTGGTGCCTCGAAATGAACGGTTCGCGACAGCGATTTTGAAATCGGGAGCGTTGCGAGTCCGTGACGCTCAAGTGCGACTCGCGGCGTTGTTGGCTCTGGCGGAGATGCCGCCGTCAGCCGAAGCGGCCGAAGCGATTCGAGTCGCGTTCGCGTCGATCGGTAGTGAAGACCGTTGGCTGAACGACGCGCTCATCATGGCGTCGGCTCAACATGACGTGCATTTCCTGAAGCTCATTGCGAAGACCAGTGGAGCAAAACTGGCAAGCCCTCCGAGCAACGCGCTGGCGATCATCAGCGAGCATTACGCGCGGTCGGCTCCGGTGGATTCAGTCGGCTCGATCATCGAACTGCTAGCCGACGCCGAACCGAAAGACGTCGCGGCAATCGCAACGGAAGCGATCGTCGTCGGATTGTCGAAGGGCTGGCCGAAGGACAAGCCGGTCACGTTGTCGGCAACGGCAGAGAAAGGAATGGTCAAGCTCGTCACAACCGCACCGTCGTCCGCGCGCGGAGCACTCGTCAATCTGGCAAGCCGCTGGGGCAGCAAAGCGTTGGAGGCTCACATTGGTGAGATCGCGAAAGGTTTTCGTGCAATTCTGTCGGATGACAAAGTGATGGAAGCCGAACGCGTCGTCGCCGCCAGGCAATTGGTCGAATTCCAAAAGCTCGACCTGGCGGTCGCTGCGGAAATCGCCAAGCTCATCACGCCGCGGACATCGGCCGAGTTGGCCAACGGACTCGTCGAAGCGATCGGACTCAGCGAGGCAACCGCCGCTGGTGAGACGTTGATCGCCAGTTGGCCGACGCTGACTCCGACTGTGCGGCAGACGGCGATGCGGGGATTGCTCGCGCGAGCCGATTGGACGAAGTCGCTC
>CAZPUJ010000657.1:0-3304 GCA_964589725.1 uncultured Planctomycetaceae bacterium | reverse complement strand
GTACTTGATCGACGTCAACGGCGACGCTCCCGTCCCGCCTTCCGTGCCGGCAATCGTGATATTGTCCGCGTGACCTTTCACCACGCCGGCCGCGATTGTGCCGACGCCCACCTCGCTGACCAGCTTCACACTGACTCGCGCGGACGGGTTCGCGTTCTTCAGGTCGAAGATCAGTTGAGCCAAGTCTTCGATCGAATAAATGTCGTGATGCGGTGGCGGACTGATGAGGCCGACGCCCGGCGTCGAATGCCGAATCGCCGCGATAATGCGGTCGATCTTGTGGCCGGGCAGCTCGCCGCCTTCGCCGGGTTTGGCCCCCTGAGAGATCTTGATCTGCAACTCGTCGGCGTTCGTCAGATACCAACTCGTCACACCGAAGCGACCGGACGCGACTTGTTTGATCGCCGACCGCTTCGAATCGCCGTTCGGCAACGGCTCGAACCGATTGTAGTCTTCACCCCCTTCGCCCGTGTTGCTTTTGCCGCCGATGCGGTTCATCGCGATGGCCAGCGTCTCGTGTGCTTCGGCCGAAATCGACCCGTAACTCATCGCGCCTGTGCAAAACCGGTTGACGATCTCGCCGACCGGCTCGACTTGATCAAGCGGAATCGCCGTTGCGTCCTTCTTGAACTGCAACTGGCCGCGCAAGAAGCAGGACTTCGTGGCTTCGTTGTTGACAATATCGGCGAACCGTTTGTACGCCCCTTTGTCGCCAGCTCGCGCGGCTTGCTGGATTTCCGCGATCGTGAACGGATTCCAGGCGTGCTTCTCGCCCGTGCGACGCCAGTGGTACTCGCCGGGATTCGGCAGCGCGGGAAGCGACTGCTGATCACGCGGCGGATATCCGATTTCATGCCGACGCATCGCTTCCTTGCCGAGCACCTCAAAGTCGACCCCCTTGATGCGGCTGGCCGTGCCCGCGAAGCAGTAGTCGACAACCTGATCGTTCAGGCCGACCGCTTCGAAGATCTGAGCACCCTTGTACGACTGCAACGTCGAGATGCCCATCTTGCCCATGACCTTGAGCATCCCTTTCTCGACCGCTTTGCGGTACGCGGCGACGATCTTGTCGTCGGTCCACTTCTCGTCGAGCACTCCGTCCTGGCGACACTGCCGTAACGCTTCGAACGCCAAATACGGATTGATCGCGTCGGCTCCAAAGCCGACCAGCAAGCAGTGATGATGCACCTCGCGCGCCTCGCCCGTTTCAACCACGATGCCGATGCGCGTCCGCAACTCGTGACGCACGAGATATTGATGCACCGCTCCGACCGCGAGCAGCGCGCTGACCGGAACTCGCTCCGAGCCGGCCGCTCGGTCAGACAGCACAATCAGGCTGAAGCCGGCGTTGATCGCTTGCGTCGCCTGTTGGCAAATCCGTTCGAGGCACCAACGCAAGCCCGGGTCGCCCTGCGAGCGCGGGAACGTGATGTCGATCGTCTTCGTCCTCCAGCCGCGATAGTTCAGGTGCTTGATCGCGGCCAGTTCCTCATTCGTCAGGATTGGGTTCGGCACTGCGAGTCGATGACACTGCTTCTCGGTCGTGTCGAGCAAATTGCCCTCCGGGCCGATAAAGCACTCCAGCGACATGATGACTTCCTCGCGAATCGAATCGAGCGGTGGGTTCGTCACCTGCGCGAAGAGTTGTTTGAAGTAGTCGTAAATCAATCGCGGCTGATCGCTGAGACAGGCGAGCGCGGCGTCGTTGCCCATCGAGCCAAGCGGGTCTTTCTTCGTCTCGATCATGGGGATGAGCATGAATTGCAGCGACTCGGTCGTGTACCCGAACGCCTGCATCTGTTTGAGCAAGGTTGCCGAGTCGTGAATCTGCGGCACCGTGGCCTTCGGAAGTTCAGCCAGTCGCAGGCGTTGGCCTTCGAGCCATTCCTTGTAAGGCCGCTTGCTGACGACCAACATCTTCAACTCTTCATCCGGGATGAGCCGGCCTTGTTCGAAGTCCACCAAGAACATTTTGCCCGGCTGCAAGCGTCCTTTCTTGACGACCTTCTCCGGCGGGATTTCGAGCACTCCGACTTCCGAGGCCATCACGACCTTGTCGTCGGTCGTCACATAAAAGCGACTCGGCCGCAGTCCGTTCCGGTCGAGCACCGCGCCGATGTAATGCCCGTCCGTGAACGAGATTGACGCCGGGCCGTCCCACGGTTCTTGCAACGCGCTGAAGTATTCGTAGAAGGCCCGCTTCTCCTGGGCCATCGCGTGGTGATTCTGCCACGCTTCGGGGATCATCATCATGATCACTTCAGGCAGGCTGCGACCGGCGTGATATAGCAGTTCGAGGCCGTTGTCGAAATTGCCCGAGTCGGAACAGTGCGCCTCCATGATCGGGAACAGCCGCTTGAGGTCGTCGCCGAAGAGTTCGGATTGCATGACGCCTTGCCTTGCGACCGTCCAATTGACGTTGCCGCGCAGCGCGTTGATCTCGCCGTTGTGAGCCATGAAGCGGCACGGCTGAGCGCGGTCCCAACTAGGGAACGTGTTCGTCGAGAAACGCGAGTGAATCATCGCCAGATGACTCTTATAGTCCGGATCACGCAAGTCGGCGAAATAAGGCATGACCTGGCACGGCATCAACATGCCCTTGTAGATCATGATGCGTGTGCTCAGGGAACAGATATAAAACAAGAGTGCCTGCTTGAACTTCGACTCATCGCGCAGCCGGTGACTCGCGACCTTGCGGATGATGAAAAGCTGCCGATCAAACGCCGTCTGATCCAGCCCCTCCCGCGCGCCGACGATCACCATTTCCATCGTCGGCTCGCACTTCACGGCCGATGGGCCGATTTTTGCGCTCACCGCATCCGTCGGCACCGCGCGCCAGCCGATCAGCGTCTGCCCCTGCTCGGCAATGATCTCGTTGACCGTCAGCTTGCAGACCTCGCGCTCCCGCGGGTCTTTCGGCAGAAACACCACACCCGCGCCGTATCGGCCGCGAGGTGGGAGTGCCACTTTCAGCTCGGCCTTGGCAATCTTTTCGAGGAACTCGTACGGCAACGCCGTCAGGATGCCTGCACCGTCGCCCGTGTTCTGCTCGCAGCCACAAGCCCCTCGGTGCGTCATGCGACGCAGCATCTCGTCGGCATCGTCGACGATCGAACGAGACCGCACCCCCTTGATATGCGCGACAAAGCCGACTCCGCAGGCATCGTGCTCGAACGCCGGGTCATAAAGGCCTTGCTTCTTGGGCCAACCATTGCTGTGTAACATCACATGACTCATATCATCACTTCCTGACTACGCCACAGCGGACAACGGCCGAACGCCGATCTGCAAAGCATCGCAACGG
>CAZPUJ010000656.1:0-2832 GCA_964589725.1 uncultured Planctomycetaceae bacterium | reverse complement strand
ATCAGCTAGCGGCCCCACCGGGCTGCACTGGTTAAAACCGGGCTACAAAAAAGAGCTTCACACCAAGCCACCAAGAGTCGAAGAAGAAAAAGGTTTCTGATCTCTGTTTCTGTTTTGTGACTTCGTATCTTCGCGCCTTGGTGTGAGAACTCTCTCTTTCGTCCGCTGAAAGCCTGCCGCTGAATTACCGTTTCCCCACATGCTTCTCGATCCGCCGGTCAGGCGCAAACCAAATCGCGGCAACCAGGATATAAAGTCCGAACGCCAGCACACCATCATAAAACGCCAGCGGAATGGCGACGGCATAGATCGCCAGTGACGACCAACCCTTGATGTCCTTTCCAAGGGCAGCGGCCAATGTCGAATGGCGGCCATGGTGCACGATCAGTGACGACACCAGGATCTTGTAGGAGACCCCACACATCAGCGCCACAACGCCAAACAGCGCCGACGGCAGATTGCTGAAATGATTTTCGCCCATCCATCCGGTTACAAACGGAAACAGCGACAGCCAAAACAACAGATGCATGTTGGCCAGCATAATCCGTCCATTGATGTGGCTGACCGAGTGCAACAGGTGATGGTGATTGTTCCAGTAAATGCCGACCATCACAAAGCTCAGCACATAGCTCACGAACACCGGCAGTAGCGGCATCAGCGCCGCCAGATCGCTACCATGCGGCACCTTCATTTCCAGCACCATGATTGTGATGATCACCGCCATCACGCCATCGCTGAACGCTTCAAGCCGGCCTTTTCCCATGCCCGTGCCATCCTCTAACACGCTGAAATACCCAGACTCTTCCTGCCATTCAACATCCGATTTGCTCTATTTTGCACTGCAGCATAGCGTGGTGCCATTCAGACATTCCAAGAATCGGATTATCCGCATGACAATGACATTGGACGGGGTCGAAACCACAGCGCCCTCTCGCGAGCGAGACGGACTGACCTATCCGTTCCCCAACAAGCCAGAGCCCGGCAAGACCGTCGAGGTGGCGCCCGGCATCCACTGGATCCGCATGCCTCTGCCGTTTCAGCTCAATCACATCAACGTCTGGTTGGTCGACGATGGCGAAGGTTGGGCGATTGTCGACACCGGCATCCACTCGACCCAATCCAAGAACTTGTGGAAGCAGGTCTTCGCCCATCTGGGTGACAGGCCCATCACCCGTGTCATCGTCACCCATCTTCACCCCGATCACGTCGGCCTGGCGGGCTGGCTCACTCACAAGCACGCCGTGCCGCTCTATATGTCGCGCACCGATTATCTGCTCTGCCGCACGCTGGTGATGGATACTGGTCAGCCGGCGCCGGAAGACGGAGTGCTGTTCTACAAAGCCGCGGGCTTTCCCGAAGACATGTTGGACGTGTACCGCAAGCGCTTCGGTGGCTTCGGCTCGGGCGTCTCGCGCCTGCCGCAGTCCTTTCGCCGCCTGCAAGACGGCCAGGAACTCGACATCGGCAAGCAGCGCTGGCGTATCGTCGTCGGCCGCGGCCACGCGCCCGAACATGCCTGCCTATGGTGTCCCGAGTTGAAGCTGATGATCTCGGGCGATCAAATCCTGCCGCGCATTTCCTCCAACGTCAGTGTCTTTCCGACCGAGCCCGAGGCCAACCCGCTGCAGGAATGGCTGGACTCGTGCAAGCATCTGCGCGCCCTCATTCCCGATCACACGCTGATCTTGCCGTCGCACAACGAGCCGTTCTACGGCGTCAAAACGCGGATGGACCAACTCATCGACGGCCACGAAGAGGGCATGACCAAACTGCTAGAGCTCTGTACAACCCCCAAGCGCGCCGTCGATACCTTCCCGGCACTCTTCCGCACCAAAATCACTAGCGGCAACTACGGCATGGCCACAGGCGAAAGCCTTTCCCATCTCAACTGCCTGCTGGCCCGTGCCCAACTCAAACGCACCCGCGACGCGAACGGCGTGGACTGGTATCAGAGTGTGCGAAGCTGAACGGGTGAATGACCTTGGGAGTTTTTAGTGAAGACAATGACGAACAGCCGGTCGTCTGGTCCGGCGTGTCGTTCGAACTCAAGGGATTCGCTGCGTACCATTTGTCGATGATGGTCATGATGCTTTTGGGTAATGCCTTGTCGTTCTTCGATCAGGCATTTGTTGCAATCGGCATTGGGTTGTCTGTTTCAATATTATCGGCAATCAGGAGATTGCGGCACGATTGGCGATGGCGGCCGCCTGGTCCGGCGCAAGTATTTACCGCCATTCTCGTCGCAGCGCTGATGGCGTATTTTGTCGGAGCCACAACCGGCTTTTCCGTCTCTCGATTTGTGACCCTGGGACCATGGGCCCTTGCAGTGGTCGGAATTGGGGTCTATTCGGTCCTTCAGGCTCTGCGTATCGTTCACACATCAGAAAAGGCATTCAGGGCGGAGTGCGGTGACCAAACCCAATTGGCCGAACCCGAACGGCCGCCAGAACCGCGATGGAAAGCAATCATCAGATATGCGTTCATCACCGCGTTTATCTTGGTATGGCTTGAAACTGTCACTTCGTTTTACGTATTTGACTCAACCTTTCGCGCAGGCTCTCCCGCCATCACCGTCAGCCAGACCGAGCCACTCACGAATAGGGGCAGAATCGTGTACATCACGCCCGCCGAGAAGCAACAAGTAGATTTCTTGCAGACCGTTATGATGATCGGAATCCCTTCATCGATCGCGCTGGCTTTCTTTTTACTGTTGGTTCTGAAAGTGAGACTGCGTTGAGCCCCTAGTCCCGCAGCGGATTTAAGAGTGCGACGACGCCCTCATGTCAACGAAAACCGGGTGTTGGCGCTGAAGCTCCAACATGTTTACAAATC
>CAZPUJ010000655.1:0-3961 GCA_964589725.1 uncultured Planctomycetaceae bacterium | reverse complement strand
CGGTTGATTATTTTCCAGCGGCTGCTTTACGCTCCCGTGCGTCAACGCGACTGAACTCAATGCTGTGCGGCGTCTTCCACGAGTCGAAGGATTTGCTGCTTGATGGCTTCCGGGAGTTGGTCCCATTCCTGTTTGATGATGTCGAGGCCGCCGTTTGATGGACCGGGTGGCGGCGTGGTATTCGGCGACGAACCAGGTGTTGAACCCGGTACCGGCGGGATCGGTAACGGCGAACCGCGATGAGGCACTGTGATCGGCCCCTCGGGGCCATGGACGGCGTTGGAATAAAGGAACTGCACGGGGACCGTGCCGCTGCCGTTGGCTAAGGTGATTTCACGAAAGACCTGGTCGAGTTTCCCGTTGTTGCCGTCCTCATGGACGGGGAAATCGGCGATCTCCAAGCCGGTGTCGGATGCCCAACCGACGTAACGCTCCTGGCCGGTGGTGATGGCATCGTCGACATCGGGATCGGTCCGGGTTTCCTGTAGTTGGTGATAAAATGTCGCGACAATGTTTTTCCACGGCTCGGCAAAGACGGGGATGCCGTTGCTCTGCCCGTTTGCCGTGCGTTCGGAATAGACGCCGATGGCATAATATAAGGTCTCGGAACCGATATGAACCGATCCGTGATATCCGCCGAGGCCTTCCAGCGAACTCGGTTCGGCCGCGTGCGGAATCACTCCGTTGGTCACCAGCGACGCCTGCTGGCTTCCTTCATAAGGGTCGGCGAGGACCATGCCTCTGGGCAGCATGAAATTAATGACGGTGGAACCGAACGGAAGCTGGCTGAAGCTGCCGCGCGAATGCAGCAGTCTCACGACCTCGCGGATGTTCGCCTGAGTCACGCGCTGCGGCCGGAAGCCATCCAGGATGTAAGACCCTTTGTGAGAAGCGGATATAGGTTGATCGTTGAAATACTGCATGATGACGTGATTCAGATGCGGATCGGTCATCGCTCCAACGAGCGACCAGTCGATATTTTTGCGGTCGCTGTCGCTCCACGCCTGTTTGCCGCCGACATAGATATTAATGTACGTCAGATCGCGGATCGTCTTTCCGCCGCGGAATTTCAGGTCTTCGCTCGGCGTGGCCGGCAGGCCGTCGACCAGTTGTGCACTTCTGGGAGCCTGTCCGATCTGACCGGCTTTACGGCGTTGATTGCCATCCGCCCGCGATCCTCCTGATGAAATGGCGTATTGTCCAAACGGCCGGCCGTCGATTGGCCGCCCGAGATCGGCGTAGCGCGGTCCAGGCGCGGAGATGAAGGTTGCGGGCGTCATCGGTGCGAACATCGTGGGAGTTCGCCACGGCTGATATCCCGGCATGTACCAGGCGCTGGTTCTCATCGCCGGTTGCAGCGAGATGCCCCCTCCGTCCAACGGAAGATCACTCGGTTGGGGTGACGCGACAGGGGGCGGCAAGACAGTCGGAGGTGGCGAGTGGATCGGCCCCGGAGAGCCGGGCGGAATTATCACATAGGGCGGTTCGCCTATCAGAGGCGCCGGGCGGTACAACGACGAGCCACCGCCACATCCGCATAACAGACCGCAGAAGAGTATTAAGCTTCCACCGTAAGCTGGAACTCGATTCATGGGCGAATCCATTCGCAAAAGGCCCGACCAGACGCGATCGGCACCGGAGTGACACCGGCAGAAAACGGCATGTTTACAGGTGGGAGCGGCAAGAACTGCCGTTTTGTAGCAGGTGTTCAAAATCGCGGAAAGAGGAATCCGCGTGCGGAAAATCGAGCGATTTCTGGGGTTTGCAACGCGAACCATCCAATGCGGTCTCAATTATACCGCACACGGTTGAGTCTGACACTAACCCGAAGCGTAAGCGAGGGCCTGTTGCCTCGGCCCTCGCTTACGCTTCGGGCTAGTGTGGGTGTCGCCCAAATCTGTCAGACTTGGCCGTGCGAGGTATATTCGAAATCTGCACCGCGATCATTCGTACCGTGCTGGCCATCGACAACCAAACGATGACCGACGGCAGCGTCACCATCCGCGACCGCGATTCGCTGCTGTGCAGGCGCGGATTCCAATCCGGGGGATGGTGGAGGAGATTCGCAAGCAGTCGGTACAGTGATCCCTACTTGACTTGGAACGGGGTCCGCAAATTCGATCAATCACCTGGGAATGGTTTTACCAGTCGACGCATCAAGTTTGTTGACGCGGATGATCGGTCGCGGCGGACACTTGGCTTCCGCCCCTCGCTCGACCCGCCCCACAAGCTCGACCGATTTCCCGACGAGCGGCTCCGCTTTGGCTTGAATTGCCTCATCCGCCGAGAGGTCAAGCGGCCAAGTGATGCCATCGGCTTCGATCGCCATTCCCGGTGGCTCACCAGTTGCGGCGCTTTTTGCCCGAAGGGTACCCAATACGGCCAGACGCGCCCCCTCCTTGGGGTTGGCGGCATTCTGCAATGAAAGTTTCTCAACATCAACGACATACCGCTCAGGAACTGCCTTGCCGACCACTTTCCGGAGCGATCCGACGACGGTGATCGCTTTCTTGTGATGTTCCTGCGCGAACGTGCGGCTGGCGTCGTCGGGCAGCTTCAGATCCCATTTCATGCCGTCGAACTCGATCGTGGTGCCGGTCGTCTCTCCACCAATGGCCATCACTCCAGTTCGCAGTTTGCCGTGGCATTCCAAACGGATGGATGGCTCAACCGGCTTGGGCGTCTGGGCGAAGGCTAGTGAAGCACAAAGAACGAGACAAAGTTCCAAGGCTGGTTGCAACATGTCAAACTCCATTCCACGTAAGACGGCGACAACGACCGACCTCACCGAAGTAAAGACGGATCGACCTTCATGCGTTTTTCCACCAATGTCCGTCGACCGGGCGGAGGCCGAATCGGCAGTGGACTTCCATTCGAAGGAACACTCGTGAGGAAGGAAATATCGAGCACACCTCCGGGCACTCGCGCTGGCGCTGTATAGCCCCACAGCCCCTTTAGGGCCGGCACCGGGCGGGCGTTCTCGTAAAGTAGATCGCGGACCGTCGTCATCTGAGCTCGATCCTGAGCGGGCGACGGAAATGTCTTCGCCCAGACGAGCGCCGCTGCTCCTGCGACGTGCGGCGCAGCCATCGAAGTTCCATCGTACTTCGCATATTGATTGTTTCGGGTGGTACTCACGATTCCGACGCCCGGCGCGCCAATGTCAACGGACTTTCTGCCGTAATGGGTGAACGACCCCGCAGCATCATTCACGTCGATGGCAGCCACCGTGATGATATTGGAATTGGCATGCGCCGCCGGGTAATACGGAGCTGTATCGTTGTTGTGGCCCCCTTCCGTATTGCCGGCGGCAGCGACGAAGAGCACACCCCTTTGTTCGGCACGAGTGATCGCCTGCGCCAGTTCTGGCGACGTATCGGGACCGGCCCAACTGTTGGAGATGATATGGGCGCCGTTCGCCACGGCCCAATCGATGCACTTGACCGCATCAGATGTCGAACCAGAGCCATCGGAACCGAGGAATCGAAGCGCCATGATACGGGCCTTCCAGTTGACTCCGACCACTCCAACGCCATTATTCCCCACTCCGGCAATCGTCCCCGCGCAGTGGGTGCCGTGGTTTTGCTCATCCATCGGATCGTCATCGTCATCGAAGAAGTCGTAGCCGTACTTGCCGCCCGCGGACCACATGTTGGCCTTCAGATCGGGATGTTTGTAATCGACTCCGGTATCAATCACCGCGACGACGATGTTCGGTGCTTCGCGGAAGCTGGGCCACACCTGCGTTGCGCGGATACTCTGCATCCCCCACAATTGGTCGAAGAAGGGGTCGTTAGGAGTGGTGTTGGAGATGGTCGGCGGAGCCATCGCCGTCTGCTCGACGGGCAAGGCCGACATCACGTAGTCCGGAGCCGCATGCACCACTGCGTCGTCCGCCAACAGCGCGTCGATCGTCTTGGAGGACACGGGCTCTTCCGGCTCAACCAGCAAAAACGAACCC
>CAZPUJ010000654.1:0-2889 GCA_964589725.1 uncultured Planctomycetaceae bacterium | reverse complement strand
GATCGCCATCGAGTTCGTCGACGCTTCGATTGAAGCACTGAGTAGACCAGATGGTGATTTCGGCGACAACGCGGAGCCAGACCCGGCGAACCGAAAAATCGTGCTCGAGTATCTTGAGGCCGTACTCGCCGGCGATCGAAGGCGTGCTGAATCGACAGTGATCGCGATGCTCGGTAAGGGAGCCTCGGTACAGGACATTTACGAAGGCATCTTGGCGCCTGCTCAGGCGCAGCTGGGCTGGATGTGGCATCGTGGCGAAATCACCATCGCTGACGAACACTTCGGCAGCGCCACCACCCAGGCGATCATGGGGCAGCTGCGTCCGAACTTTCAACGAGCCAAGTCCAAAGGTCGTACGATCGTCGCCACATCGACTCCCGGAGATCTGCACGAAATTGGCCTGCGCATGGTCGCCGATCTGTTTGAGATCGACGGGTGGAATGTCATTTATCTTGGTGCAAATACTCCCATTGCTGACGTTGTTGAACTTCTCGAAAGAAGAGGTCCAGATTTGCTTGCCTTGTCCGTCGGAACCGCGCTGACGCTTCGCGACGCCGGGGATTTGATTGACGCGGTACGCGGAAACGCAGCGATTGCCCGAACGAAAGTGCTTGTCGGCGGACCTCCATTCATGGCGATTCGCGATCTTTGGCGCGAACTAGGCGCGGACGGATGCGCCTTTTCTGCAAAGGAAGCTATCAGCCTGGGCAACGAACTCGTGGCGGCTTGATTCTTCCATCGCGTTTCCTGATTCCGTAAGACTAACGCTGATGAAGCCATGGTGATTGACAAGGCCACGTTTATCGCCGTTTGAGGCTGAGAGAGCCTGTTCAAGTCCCCCGGGACGTTGCGAACTTTAGGCCTTCAATGGCGTAGATTGGCAATTTGAAGATTCGTCCGGTTTCCAGATGCATGTCCTGGAGCAAGTGAGACATTTCGCATCGTCAAGTGAGTGATGATTTTGGAGATCGTTCGGGGGAATCGGAGTCCCCAGGTTTCCCCGAGGCCCCCTCCCGCCTTCGTCCCCCTCGGAGATAGGTCATCTGCCACCCACTCGATTTCGATGGCCGCGTCACCATGCATCAGAGGGCTCACTGGTTCGACAATTCTCGACAAGCCCGCAGTTGCAAACTTTTTTGGTTCATCCGGGATTTCCGGGAAACGCCGCGCGGATTTTGAGGAAGAAGTAGTCGTCATCCCGGAAGCCGTAGGCCATTCGTTTGATCACTTTGATCTTGTTCATGATGCCCTCCAACAAGCTGGTGTGTAGTGGATACTGGCAATGAGCCAGGATGCCATCGAGCCGCTCGCGTAGTGCACGAGCAAATCGCTTCAGCGGCTGGATTCGGCTGCGGATCGCTCGGGCGTACCATTCGTGGAAGAACCGGTTCGCCCAGTTCGGAAGCCGGTAATCCCACATGCTCTTCAGGTCGTCTTTGAGTACGTACACGGTGGCCAGTCTTCGGTTCGCGGCCAGCAACTCGCGAAGGCGGACACGGTCCTGACGTTTCAATCCCGCCGCATTCCGCAATAGCAGCCAACGCGACCCTTTGATCACTTGTCGCTGGCCACGATTCATCTGCCTCTTGGCCTCGACGGTGCGCACCGCGTCGATCACCTCGCGCCCATACTTGGCCACCACGTGGAACTGATCGTAGACGATCCTGGCCCGACAGCACTGCGCCTTGACCTCGGCCTCGTACGCGGGGTTCATGTCCATGGCCACCGCCTCGATCCGTCGGCGTCCTTCCTCACCGAGCTTTTCAAAGAACGGACGAATGTCCTCCCGGCTGCGCCCGCGGCAAACCCAGAGAATTTCCTTGCGATGGGGTTCAACGAAGATCGTCGCATAGCGATGCCCACGCTTGATGGCGAACTCATCCATCGCCAGTTGGGTCAAATCCGAAAGATCCGGCTCACCCAGGGTAGCTTTGAGGTACGCCTTATCGATGGCCTTCACCGCGTCCCATCCCAGCCCGTAAAACTCGGCCACATGCTTGATCGCCAGCACCTTGCACAACCGGGCCACGCTTTCCGCAAGGCGACGAGTGACGCGAGCGTACCGGTCCAGCCACGGCAGATACTCAAGCTTGGGACCACAAGCGGCACAGGCCACCCGAAACCTCGGCACCAGCAGATGCGTTTGGGCGTCTAGAATCGGCAGGTCCCGAATGCTGCGCTCCTCCCAATCGTGGTATCGCTCGCACGTCCGACCACAGTCGGAGCACACCATGGGAGCGTTCGCTCGACGGAATAACCGAATCCAAATCACCGGCGGCCCGCCCTCCCCGCTGCACGCCTCGCGCCGCACCTCCGATACCCCATATCCTTCCCATCCGCCCAGTAAGGCGATAACTTCTTCGCTTGGCAAGGCATCCTCCTATCCTGAAAGCTTTTGCAACCTTCAAGATAGATGGGGGTGCCTCTGCCTTCTAACGCATCCCGGAAATCCCGGATGAACCCGATTTTTGGACCTATTGTTGCATCAACTGCATCCACATTCTGCCGGACCTCGCCTACCTCGAACACCAGTACCGTGATGCTGCGGTGACGTTCATCGGCGTACACAGCGCCAAGTTCACCAATGAGGCCTCTCGGGAGACGATCCGTGCGGCGATCTTACGCTACGAGATACAACATCCGGTGGTCATCGACGACGACATGAAGACTTGGCGCAGCTACGCGGTGCGAAGTTGGCCTACGGTGGTGGTCATCGATGCGCGCGGCTACGTGGTTGGAACAGCCGCAGGGGAGGGCAACCGCGCGGCGATAGACCAGATGATTGCCCAGGCGCTCGAGCAGGGTCGCGCCTCGGGGATACTCGCAACCGGTCCGTTGACCTTGCGCAGGGAATCAACGGTTCGGGCGACCTCAGGTATTGCCTTCCCA
>CAZPUJ010000653.1:0-2685 GCA_964589725.1 uncultured Planctomycetaceae bacterium | reverse complement strand
CTCGACGGCCAGACGCTGTCTTTGGAGTCGATCGAAGATCGGCGAATCGAACTCGCGAACTGGTTGACCTCGCCGCAGAACCCGTACTTCAGCCGAGCCATCGTCAATCGCGTGTGGGCGAATTTCCTCGGTATGGGCCTGGTGGAAAAGGTTGATGACCTGCGACTGACGAACCCGCCCAGCAATCCGGAGTTGCTGTCGGCGCTGGCAGCGTATCTGGCCCAGCCGCGCGGGCGAGCGGGGGGCGTCAGCCCCCTGATGGACCCGACTTCCGACGGCAACAATTCCGAACGGATCAGGGGGCTGACGCCCCCCGCTCGCCTGGAAGTCGACCGCGTTTACGACCTCAAGAAACTCATGCGGCTGATCCTGACGTCGCAGACGTACCAGCGCAGCAGCCAATCGGTTGCCGGCAACGCGCCGGATGAGCGATTTTATTCGCGGTATTATCCGAAGCGTCTGAAGGCCGAGGTGCTGCTCGACATCATGTCGCAGGTGACGGCCTCGCCGACGCCCTTCAAGGATTTTCCGACCGGTACGCGCGCCATGCAGCTTCCGGATGCGGCGATCGCGTCCAACTTCCTGAACACGTTCGGTCGGCCGGAGCGGATCATCACGTGCGAGTGCGAACGCTCGGACGAACCGAGTATGACGCAAGTGTTACACATTCTGAATGGCGACACTCTGATTCAAAAGCTCGAGGCAAAAGACAATCGCGTCTCTCAACAGTTGGAGGCCAATTCCACCACCGATCAACTCATTGATGATCTCTATCTGAGTTCGTTGAGCCGCTTCCCGACCGATGCCGAAAAGCAGAAACTGCTTGCCGTATTGTCCACGGTGCCCGAGAGCGAACGCCGCCAATCGCTCGAAGATCTCTATTGGAGCGTACTCAGCAGCAAAGAGTTTTTGTTCAATCGGTGACTTTGCCTCGCGCGAGCGACGTGCCGCGCGTGACCGATGATCCGCAGCGATGATGTTTGGTCCGACACGACGATTTCACTTCTCGGCGTTGGACGAACTCGCAACGGCTTGGCGACGTGTTGGAAGGATGGCCGACTCGTTGGGACTGCGGCGGCGGAACCATGACTTGGCGTGTTGCCCGACCGTTCGCTCGGAGGCGGGCTTCTGAGCCCCATTCTGCGGAACGTCGGGATCGGGCGGGACGATTTTGGGGCGCTTTGGCTTCGAGTCTTCCTTTTTGGATGCGTCGGGTGGGCTTTCTTCGAGCGGCGGCAGCTTGATGTCGTCGTACGGGACGTTTTGCAAGCGGTCGCGTAAATTGGTTGGAGGTTGTAAGTCGAAAGCGTCTTCGGCGGGCTTGTCCGAGATCGGGTAGCGATCCGCGTTCTGAGACGGCCGCAGGTCCCTGGGATAACAAGCGTCTTCGACGAAGTGTCCCAACGGGCCGACCCAGCCGCTCCGCTCTTCGTAGAAGACAACTCCATGCGTTTCGAGAATCGTGCCGGTCTGACGTTCCAGTGTGGCGAGTTGCGCGTTGTATTGTGTGAGTGCATTCGCTTCCGACGAGACGGAGTTGCCCCAATCGACCAAGGCCTGCAAGACGTTGAGTAGGATCGTTTGCCCCGTGCGGTATCTCAAAAGTTGAGCATCCAAGTTGACTCGCGCCGCCTGCCGAGCGTCTCGAAAGGCGAGGTACTGCTCGTAGAACTGGTCGAGGCTGCGAACACTCGTGGCAAGCAGATGACCAGCGTTATGCAGACCCTGCTGAAGGTTGGCACGGTCGCGGGCGATGATCAGTTCGCGAGCACGCAACGACGCACGCGACTGACGAAGCCCCAGCGGCACCGAAAAATTCACTCCCAACGTCCAATCGGTGAAGGCTCCGGAATTCGACGATGCCGACGAACCATTGGGCATCGTGCCTTCGAGACCATTCCAGCGATACAGGCCGACGGCATCGACTTGTGGCAAAGCGTTGTTGCGAGCAATCTGCCACTGTTGTTCGTCGGCTTCCAGAATCAGCTTGAGCTCAATCACATCGGGCCGGCGTTCGCCCGCCAGCTCATTGAGCCGTGACCAATCGGCAAGAAAGCGTTCGGTATTTGGCGGTGAGTTGGGGATCAGCCGCATCCCGTCGGACGGTGCCCAGCCCAAGATGTTTCGCAGCGCAGCTTCGCTCTGAATCACGTTCGCTTCTGACGTGACCAAGTTGGCTCGAAAGTTCGCGAGAGTAAGTTGGGCCTGAGCCAAGTCAGCTCGGTTGTCGATGTCCTGTCCGACGCGGGCCGTGATTCGACGCACCGCGACGGTCAGTTGCTCAACCTGCTGACGTCGTGCCCAAACGTCAGTGCGCGCGGCGACGAGCGACCAATACGCTTCGATGACTCCGCGAACCTGCTCCTGCATGGAATCCTTGAATTGAAAGTACGACCGCTCGGTGTCGATGCGAGCCAACACAATTGGTGCGAGGTTTGCCCCGATGCGGCCCCCTTTCAGCAACGGTTGAGTGTAGCTGAGGCTGGTCGACGAGCGAGTTTGCGGGTTCAGAGGAAACAGTCCGGGACGCATGCGTTGCGGCGAGATGTTGAAGCCCAGATCCCAAATTCCGCCCAACGCATTTTGTTTGGTGAGATTCGTGGACGAATTGAAGTTGTCGGTTCGCAAACCGGTGATCAATGATGGACCAGGAATGACCGGATCGAAAATGGCCGTCGGGGTCTC
>CAZPUJ010000652.1:0-2686 GCA_964589725.1 uncultured Planctomycetaceae bacterium | reverse complement strand
CAAGGGGGCTCGACCGTGCTGACTGCGATCAGCGGCGTCGAGATCGCCTGCTGGGATTTGATCGGCAAAGCCTGCGGTCAGCCAGTCTATAAGCTGCTCGGCGGTCGAGCACGCGAGCGGCTGCCCGCTTACGCCAACGGCTGGTATGGCGGTGCTCGCACGCTGGCCGATTACGCGGCGAAAGCTCGCGAAGTCGTTGCTCGCGGCTATCGCGCGATGAAGTTCGATCCGTTCGGGACCGCATGGAAAGAGATGACTCGCGAGCAAATGTCCGAAGCCGAACAAGTCGTCGCCGCCGTGCGAGAAGCGGTCGGCGACGAGATCGACTTGATGATCGAAGTTCACGGCCGCTTATCAGTCGGTTGCGCGATCGAGATGGGCCGCCGCCTGATCCCATATCGTCCCGCGTGGTACGAAGAGCCGGTGACGCCGCACAGTCTCGACTTGTTGAAAGAGGTCAAGCAGTCGCTCCCGTTCCCGCTCGCCGCGGGCGAGCGGCTTTACATGCTCGAGGAATTCGCGAGACTGACCGCGCTGCGAGCCTGCGACGTCGTTCAAATGGACTTAGCCCACTGCGGCGGACTGTGGGTCGGCAAGAAGATTGCGACGATGGCTCAAGCTCAGGACATGCGAATCGCGCCTCACTGTTCGATCGGCCCGGTGGCTCTCTGCGCCGCGTTGCACTTCGACTGGTCGACGCCCAGCGTTTCGTTCCAAGAAAACTTTGCCGACTACGACGTCCCGTGGCGAAACGATTTCGTTGGCGGCTGGAATCGGTGCGAACGTGGCGAGTTTCAATTGCCGACGGCTGCCGGACTCGGCATCGAGCTGAACCTCGCAGCGATTGCCGCGCACCCGCCACAGAAGAATCCGTTTCCGTCTCTTTGGGACAATCGATGGCTGACGGAATTCACAAAAGGAGTTGCTGGTTCTTAGACCAGAAACTTTTCCCCACATGTTTCGAGCTGTGCGACTAAACGCGACGAGTTATCCCATCGAAGCTGCGGAGCAACAGGAATTGGCTCGCGCCGGCGCGGAGGTAGTCGGCATCGAAGGGCAAAAACCAGATGAGATCATTCGCACGGCGGAGGACTGCGACGCGCTGTTGGTCGTGTCGTCGAGTGTGCCGGGCGAGGTCATTGACCGGCTGCGGCGTTGCCGAGTGATCTCTCGACTCGGTGCCGGCACTGACAAGATCGACGTTGCGACGGCGACACGCTGTGGCATCGTCGTGGCCAACGTTCCGGACTTCTGCCTCAACGAGCAGGCCGAGCACACACTCTCGTTGTTGCTGGCGTGGACGCGTCGCTTGCCGTACATGCTGGAAGCCATGCGTCGCGGGGAATGGACCGCACGAAGCCACCCGGGCGTGCATCGCCTCGCGGGACAAATGCTCGGGCTGATCGGATTCGGCGCGAGCGCTCAAGCAGTGGCGAGCCGAGCGGCAGCGTTCGGACTTCGCGTGACGGCTTGGACACGAAGTCCGGCGAAGTACGCAGCCATCGCTCAGCGATTGGGAGTCACCCTCGCGCCGTTGGACCGCATGCTGGCGGAGGCCGATTTCGTGTCGATCCATTTGCCGTTGACGTCCGAGACGCGCGGGCTGCTCGACGCCGCTCGGCTCGCACTGTTGAAGCCGACGGCCGTGCTCATCAACACGGCTCGCGGAGCCATCGTGAATGAAGCCGCACTGATCGAGGCACTACAACAACGCCGGATCGGTGGCGCGGCGCTCGACGTGTTTGACGGCATCGACGTCTTCACGCTGCCAGGTGCTCCACCACCGCATCCGTTGTTCGAGTTGGACAACGTGCTGCTGACGCCGCATTGTGCCGGCAGTTCAGTGGAGTCATCGCTCGATTCCAAAACTCGAGGCGCACGTCACGCGGCCGAGGTGTTGCTGGGGCGTTGGCCTCAACATGTCGTCAATCCAGACGTGACGCCAAGGTGGTGCTTGGGCACGGCAGGCTAATTCATTCTTTTGGGCAATCTGTAGCTCCGGCCCTTGTGGCCGGAATGATTCGATAATCACCGAGAAAACACCGACTCATCCGTCAACCCGGCCACAAGGGCCGGAGCTACAGATACCTCAGATTCAACAATTAGCCCGCCGTGGGTGCTTGGGTGGGGACTTGCAGTTTGCGAGCGTTGACTCTCTGCTTTCGACTTTCACAGGAGAAATATCATGACGTCATCGTTGTTCGACCTTTCCAATCGAGTCGCCTTGGTTTCCGGCGCGGCGAGCGGCATGGGTAAGGCGATGTCGCTCGCACTCGCGGAGCACGGGGCCGACTTGATGCTGGCAGACCTGAACACGGAGGGTGTGACCCGCACCGCCAGCGAGATTCAATCGCTCGGTCGGCGGGCGGTGCCGGTGACGTGTAACGTGTCGGAGCCGGACCAGATTCGCGAGCTGTTCGCGCGGCTGGATCGCGAGTTCGGCCGAATCGACTTCCTCGCCAACGTCGCGGGTGAGGCGTTGCTCGCGAAGCCGGAAGAGATCACGCTCGACCAAGTGAAGCAGGTGTTTCAAAACCTGGTGTTTGGCAGGTTCTGCATGTGCCAAGAAGCCGGCCGGCGGATGCTTAAGGCGGGACGAGGCAGCATCCTCAACATCGGGTCGATCGCCAGCCAGACGGCACTTGGTCGAAGCCACATCGCGTACAGCATGGCGATGGGGGCCGTC
>CAZPUJ010000651.1:0-6855 GCA_964589725.1 uncultured Planctomycetaceae bacterium | reverse complement strand
AAGAATACGCTCGACTGGATTTCTCGACCGGCCCCCGGTGAGCCATCGCTGGCCGCGTTTCAAGGCAAGGTGGCGAACATCATCAGTGCTTCACCGGGAGCGTTGGGCGGTCTGCGTGGCCTCGTCCATTTGCGGGCCATCCTGGGCAACATTGGAGTGATTGTGCTGCCCGATCAGATTGCTATTCCCAAGGCGCATGAGGCGTTTGACGGCGATGGCTCGCTGAAAGATGCCAAGCAACAATCTAGCGTCCACAACTTGGGCAAGAAGCTCGCCGAGACGGTTCGCAAACTCCACCCGTAATCGGATGGATTACGAGGTCGTGATTGAATGAGGAACGTCGTGAATTTGTCTTTTAGAGAGGCGATCCTGCCAGCCCTGACGTTGGTAGTGTTGGCTTTCATGACGAATGGTGCCGCCATCGCCGAAGAGGTCACGCGAGTGTTCCTCTTCGCCGGTCAGTCCAACATGGTTGGGTCGGACGCGCATGCGGATCGCATTGACGACTACCCGAACTTCAAGGGCGCGGGTGAGTCTCAGAGCGACGTGCTTTACTCGTACATCCTGGGCAGTGGCGATGGTGCTTACAACAGATGGAAGCCGACATCAACGACAAATCCTGCATGGACATTGTCGGCGAATACAACCCGCCCGACAGCGGCTTTGCCTACAAGAAGCTCAACATCGTGCCGAGAAAGCCCAGCTTCTACGAATAGCGTCACGCTTGGGCGAGCTGATCGACGTGATCGGCACGATCGGGCTGGGCGATGCCGAGAACCGCTCGAAGGACATCCTGGGCCGCGTCTACGAAGACTACCTCACGCAGTTCGCCAGTGCCGAGGGGAAGAACGGCGGGCAATTCTACACGCCGCGCTGCGTGGTCCGCGTGCTGGTCGAGATACTCGCCCCGAACAAGGGGGGAGTCTAGGATCCGTGCTGCGGCTCGGCCGGCATGTTCGTGCAGAGCGAAAAGTTCGTCGAAGAGCATGGCGGGCGCAGAAATTTGACGACAACGTCATGCTGCTACACTCGAACCTTCTCAAAGTCGGCTGGTTGGAGCGGCCGGAACAGTCCTCGTTCTACCGCTCCGACGCCGACTTCCAGACCTTCATCGAGCAGAACTGCGTCCTGCGTTCGATCAACAAGACAAACGCCAAGCCCGAGATCCACCTGAAGCCCCAGTTGAGCGAAGAGACCATCTAACCCGCACTCTTGGATAAGACGCCGATGTAAGACTGATAAACAACAACTCTTGCCCCCTTTGATTTCTCCGAACTCTCTCTTCTCAAGTCAAGCACATCATGCCCCGATGGTTGCACCTCGTAGTTCCGGCGCTGTTGCTGTCTGTGTGGCTCGCAAGACCTGCGTGGAGCTACGTCGAAGTCCCATACACGCTTGGAAAAGTCATCGAGGACTCAACCAATATCGTGTTGTTGGAAGTCACGCGTGTGAACAAGGAGAAGGGGCTGATCATTTTCAAGAAGCTCAAAGATCTGAAAGGGAAGTACGACGGCGATCAGCTCAAGCACAACATCGGCACGGGCGATCGCGGGTTCCATCCGCGTGAAGCCAAATACACGATGGCGTGGGCGTCTGTCGGTGAGCGGGCGGTGTTCTTCTGCAACGCCGAGGCGAGCGAGACTTGCATTGGCACCTACTGGTACCAGTGTTACCGCGAGGAGCAGTGGTGGGGGATGTCGCACGCCGAACCGTATTTGTTACGGACGTTTTGCGGCGACGCGGACGATCTGGCGAAAGCGGTGACCGAGATTCTCGCCGGAAAGGAAGTGGTTGTCCCGTGTCTCGCGGACGCGAATCGTCAGCGGCTGCACGAACGCAAGGGGAAACTGCAACGCTTGAAGGCCAGCCTAAAGCGGCTGGAATACGACGCCAAGCGAGACTTCGTCGGCTACGGGGCTGATGGCGTGGACGTCGTGGAATACAAAACCGAAGTGCTGTTAACCGAAGGGACGCCCGGCTGGAAATTCGTGCCGGCCCCGGATGTCGCGAACGCGGAAGATCGCTGGATGAAGCCCGCATTCGACGACCGTCAATGGCGCAGCGGCAAAACGCCGATCGGCTACGGAGAAGAAGAACTCGGCACGCGCGGCGGCACTCAGATTGCCGAAAAAGGAACGGCGTTCATCTTTCGCCGAGCGATCGACATTTCGCCCACGCTGCTCAGCAACAAGGCCACGACCATTCAACTCAACATCGCCGCCGACAACTGCGCCCATGTGTTCGTGAACGGCGAATCGGTCTTGGACGAAGGGGAGGAAGACCACGAGTTTTCGTACTGGAATCAGGTTGTCGATCTCGAATCGCGGCTACTCAAGCCGGGACGCAACATGATCGCCGTGTACGTGCCGAACGGCGCGGAGAGTTCGGATTTGTACTTCGATCTGCAACTGATCGCCAAAACTCCGCTGCCGAAAAAAACCGCGCCGCTGAAAGTCGCGGCAAACGACTCCGCGCCCTTCGACGGCAAGACGGTTGGGTCCGACAAGTCCTTGCCGAACACGGCCAAACCGACAGCCGATGAATCGCCTTCGACCGAAGTCACCATCGACAAAGCCACGCGAACGGTTTCGATCCCCTGCCAAATCGCCGCTCGCAAGTTGCCCAACCTGAGCGAAATCTATCCGCTGGAAGTCATCGCCACCGCGCCGCCGCCACGCGGCCGCAAGGCGCACGAAACGGTCGTCACCACCGACGTCCGCCCCAGCCAAGTCCACGCCGCCCTCGAAGCGCTCGGCCTGCGACCCGGCCAGCCGGCGAAAGGCGAAGACGCCAAAGCCACCGGCCCGGAAGTGACGCTCACGCTGAAATTCACCGACAGCGCCGGCAAAACGAAATCCATTCCAATCGACCACACGATGGTCGACACGAAATCCAAAAAGCCGCTGCCGCCACTGAAGTGGTTCTTCACCGGTTCGATCCGCAAACAACCCGACCCCGAGCGCGAAGAAACCGTCTACGCCGCTGACCTCTCCGGCACGCTGATCGCCATCTTCCCCGTCACCAACGAAACCGTTTTTCAATCCAACCTGACGCTGGCCGACGAACCGTCGCTAAAACTGGAAACCAACAAGACGCTCCTGCCGCCGGAAGGGACGGCGGCGACTTTGATCGTGCGCATCAAATGAAATTCAAATTACACTGATCGACGAGGCGATGGTCGCCATCGAGCGGGACAATCCCCGGCTCAAGGGAATCTTGCCGAAGGATTTTCGCCTGGGCCGGCCGGCGCTCGACAAGCACCGCTGGGGCGAGCTGATCGACGTGATCGGCACGATCGGGCTGGGCGATGCCGAGAACCGCTCGAAGGACATCCTGGGCCGCGTCTACGAAGACTTCCTCACGCAGTTCGCCAGTGCCGAGGGAAAGAACGGCGGGCAGTTCTACACGCCGCGCTGTGTGGTCCGCGTGCTGGGGGTCCATTCCCAAAAAGGGGTACGCGCGCAAGCGCGCGTTCGATACTCCGGTCGAGCAGACCGGAGCGCGCAAGGTCATGCGTGGAAAGTCTAAACCCAACGCAGTCATCGCCACGAATTGGTGGAGTTGATTGAAAGAGGTTGACCGGCGGGGCCGGTCGCCTTTCATTTCGCGGTTCAATCGTCGTTCAGGATCGTGCCGATGCCACTGCTCTTGGTGAACAGCGAATTGCTGCTGTTGCCGAAGAGGTCCAGGTAGAACGTCTCGTTGGCCTCCTTCTTGCTGTCGCCCTTGACTTCGATCGTGATCGTCTTCGTCGTCTCGCCGGGGGCGAAGGTCAGCGTGCCGGTCTTGGTGATGTAGTCGTTGTCGCTCGTCTTGGCGGTGCCGTCCACGGTGCGGAACGACATCGTCACCGCCTGATCGTAGGCGGCCGAGAGCGTAACCGTGAACACGAAGAGGGTCGTTTGATTCTTCTTGCCCTCCTTCTTGGTCACGTCGCTGATGCCGATGCGTGGCTCGTCGTCCATGATGCGAAAGGCGGACCTGGGAACGCCAGGTCCGCCGGTGAATGGCGTTGTTCGAGGCGGGAATCGCTCACCTCAGCCCAAGGGCGACGAGCAAGTCATTCAACTCCTGTCCGGTCATGAACAGCATGGCGGAGTCGAGGCCCTCCCAGAGTTTGCCGTCCGTGGTGCTGCCGCTCAAGAGCAGGATCGTCTGCTGCCGCGTGGAGTCCAGAGTGCCGTCGGCGTAGAAGTCGTCCAGGAGAAGCTGCGAGTACACTTCACGCAGATTGGTCTCGTCGATGCGAAAGTGCAGCACGAGGTCGAGCCGGCCGTCGCGGTTGGCGTCCTCGAACCCGTAGCTATTGACCCCAGCGCCTGCGAACAGCACGGTGGCGATATCGACCGTGGTCACGTCGAAGTCGGCCGACCCGAACACGGCCACGGAGATCGTGCCGTCGTTGTTGAGGTGGATGGGATTGCTCGTGCTGCCGGGCTTGATGTCGATTTGCACCTGCTGGGCAACTTGCACCGTCACCGTGGCCGTGTCGATGCCACCCACGGCGTTGCTAACGGTATAGGTGAAGGAGTCGTTACCGTAAAAGCTGGCGGCGGGCGTGTAGTTGATGCTGCCGTCCGCATTGACGACGGCGCTGCCGCTGGCCGGCGCCGTGACAGCCGTGATGGTCGCCCCCGGTGTGGGGATGTCGTTGGCCAGGACGTCGATCGTGACCGGCGTGTCCTGAGACGTCTTGGCGTAGTCATCCTTGACAAAGTCGCTTGGAAAGACCTCCACCGAAACGGTGGCCGTATCTATGTCACCGACGGCGTTGGTGATGGTGTAGGTGAAGGAGTCCACGCCGCTGAAGCCGGCGCTGGGAGTGTAGGTGATCGTGCCGTCGGCGTTGAGCGCGGCGCTGCCGTGAGCGGGCGTCGACAAGGCGGTGATGGTCGCTCCCGCTCCGGACAGCAGATCATTGGACAGGACAGCAATCTGTACCGGCGCGTCCTCGTTGGTCTGGGCGGCGTCCGGGTACGCGACCTGCGACACTCGCCACAACTCGACGCCATGGCCGAGATCGCCGGGGACGGCGTCAGAAGCGCTGATGAAGAGCGAGCCGCCGGAGGCCGTGAATTCGACTGCACCCAGGTAGTTGAAAAAGTTCATATCGTGGACCACGAACGTGCCGTCCGTGGTGCCGTCGCTGGTCCACAACTTTTGCTCCCAGCCGATGTCGTCACCCGTGAAGAAGAGCCGGCCATCGACGTTGGTCAAGTTGCGAGGCTCGCTATACGGGAACTCCTTGAGTATCGCGGTTCCCGCGGCCGTGCCGTCGCTCTTCCACAGCCTGTGGGCATATCCACCACCGTACGTACTGAAGAACAGGGCGCCGTTGACGTTGGTCAGCTCGCGCGGATAGGAGCCGAAGCTGGTAGGACTGATATCCACGAGCATGACGGTTCCTGCCGCGCTGCCGTCGCTTTTCCACAACTCGACGCCATGCGTGCCATCGTCGGCTGCGAAGAAAAGCGTGCCGTTGACGTTGGTCAGATTCCCGGGATTAGGGCTGCTGGGTTGGCCACCGGCGCCGAAGCCAATGGCGCCCACGTCTTTGACCATGACCGTGCCGCCTTCGGTGCCGTTGCTCTTCCACAGTTCCACGTCGAAGGTGCCATAGAAGGCGCCAGGGACGCCGACCGTGAAGTAGACCGTGCCGTTGACGTCGGTCAGGTTGGGCTGAATGCTGCTGCCGGCGGGCACGATTTCTTTGACCATGACGGTGCCGGTCTCAGTGCCGTCGCTCGTCCACAGTTCCCGCCCGTGGACGCCGTCGTCCGCGGTGAAATAGAGTGTGCCGTTGACATTCGTCAGGTTTGCGGGGAAAGAGCCGTTGTTGCCGGGTACGATGTCCTTGACCCGGACCGTTACGGCGCCGTCGCTCATCCACAGTTCCACGTCATTGCCGTTCGTCGCGCTGCTCGCTGTGAAGAACAACGTACCGTTGACGTTGGTCAGATTGCTGGGATTGGCGTGGCCTCCAACTTGGATGTCCGTGACCATCATCGTGCCGCCCGCGGTGCCGTCGCTTTTCCACAACTTGGAACCGTTGGCGAAGGTGAACCCATTGAAGAACAGCGTACCGTTGACGTTGGTCAGGTAAAGTGGCCAGTCACTGACGAAGAAGTTTTGGATTGAACTGGTGCCTGCCACGGTGCCGTCACTTGACCAAAGGCTCCCGTTCCCGTTGAAGAAGAGCGTGCCGTCCACGTCCGTGAGGAACCGCGGATTCGTGCTCGGCGTGTGGTCGATGCGCGGGTCGATGTCCTTGACAAGGACGGTGCCCTCCGCCGTGCCGTTGCTCTTCCACAGTTCATAGCCGGTGGCGGTGTCATAGGCGCCGAAATAGAGCGTGCCACCCACGTTGATGATCGTGATCGGATTGTTAACGCCTACGACGCCGCCCCGGCCGAAGTCCTTGACCACGACCGTCCCTGCCGTGGTGCCATCGGTCTTCCACAAATCGGAGGACGTGCCCTCGATGGCGCTGAAGTAGAGCGTGCCGCCGACGTTCAGGAGATTTGCTGGGGACGAGTCGGCACTACCTGGGTTGATGTCCTTGAGCATCGAGGTGCCGCCGGCCGTGCCGTCGCTGTTCCAGAGTTCCCAGCCATGAACGCCGTCGTTCGCCACGAAGTACAGGTTGCTGCCGACGGCGCGGGTCCTGAAGATGTCGGCGCTGCCGGCGCCGGGCTTGATGTCCGTGACCATTGTGGTGCCCGCCTCGGTGCCGTTGCTGGTCCACAATTCGGCGCCGTGAATCCCGTCATTGGCCGAGAAAAAGAGCGTGCCGTTGAAGTTCGTCAGGTTGCTGGGAAGGGACCCGGTGCTGCCGGGCCGGATGTCCTTGACCAT
>CAZPUJ010000650.1:0-3698 GCA_964589725.1 uncultured Planctomycetaceae bacterium | reverse complement strand
GCATCGGCCTGATGGGCGAAGCCAGTTCGCCGCGCAACGTGCTGTTGTTTCTGGCGGCTTTGGACCGCTGCCTCACCGATCGCGGATTCAAGCTCACAGCGGGAGCGGGCGTCGCGGCGGCGAACGCGAGATATGCAAACGGTTAGCGTGCGATTTGTGGTCGCAACATGCGCCGTTCGAGTTTTGGGGATAATCTCGCGCTGAACATGCCATGGTTCGTCGGCAGCCTTTCACGATCGTGTACGATTCCGAAGTCAAACGACATTTGCGAGCGATCGCCTCCAAGCATCATTCCTTGATCGACTCGAATATGCTCCGCATCGGCGGCGAGGAGACGCAAGTATGAAAACCGCATCCACAAGTGACTTGAAGACCAAGCTCGAAAGCGTGCTTAAGGCAAGCGAGCACGATCCGGTCGTCGTCACGCGACAGGGCAAACCCATTGCGTTCTTGTTGGGTGTTGATGATCCCGATGAGGTCGAACGGATGTTGATGGCACAATCTCCAAAGTTGCGTGCGATTCTGGATGCGGCTCGCAAACGGCTCAACGCAGGGCAAGGAATTCCGCATGATGATTTTTGGGCGGAGTTCTTGCCACCGAAGACTCGGACAGGACGCTCGCGACCACGATCCTTGATCAAAGCGAAAAGGAAGTCTGGGTGATTCCCACTGTTCTCAATCATGAACGAGCACACTCGACCTGACGAAGTGTTCGAGATTGAACCCCGCGAATCAGGCGGCTTGCTGGACCGTCTGCCCTGGTGGTTGATCGCCGGCATCGCGTTCGTCGTCGCCGACACGGCTCATCCGGCGATTGGCGTGATCGTGCTGTGTCTGAAGTTTGGCTGGAACGATTTTCTGACGGCGATGTGGTTGCGGCGACGCGACCCGGATCGACAACGCGGCGCGACTTGTTCGTGGTTTTATTGCGCCAGTGGCCTGTGGCGCGTCTGTGTCTGGAGTTTCGGGCTGCTGTTCGTGATCTTGATTCTAATCGTGTTGACCGAATTGAAACCGGGGCCGCCCCGCCAAGTCAAAGAGGTGACCGTCGAGGCGCTCACGTGCTTGTGCGTGTGGCTGGTGAGTTCCGCCAGCGCCACGTTGCTAACGATGTTGGCCGTCTTCATTGCGTGGAAACGTGGCAGGAAGGTTTGGATTTCCGGTTCGATGACGGCTTCGCGTCGCCGTAACCTCTGGCCGCCTCAACCCCGGTCGACAGGACGCAATCTGCTGCGTTGGTGGTTGGTGACGACGGGTGTGTCACTGTTTCTGACGTTGTTCACGCTTGGCCTGACAGTGTTGCTGTCGTTCGTGGGAAATGTTCGCCCCGGGAACGGCCCGCCGCCGCAGATTGCCGAGGTGCTTGGAGCGTTGCTGGGCGCGTTGATTCCGATCATCTCGGCCTTTGCCATTCTGCTGATTGGGAGCCATATCTTCGTGCGCATCGGCGCGATCACTCCGGCCGATTGTTGGCCGGAGTTGGCTGAACTCGGTTATCCGATCGGCACCGAGGTGGCACGGCAGCGACTGGGACTGCCGGAAACGAAAACGAAGACCGACGCTCGCGAACGAATTTCGTGAGCGGCGCGCCAACGTGATCAATCACAGATCTCCCATCTCGGCCGGCGGTTCTTCCAGCGCGGTGTTCCACTCGTTCCAGATCCGCCAGAAGTCGGGGAGTTGATCTTCGCCGTGGGTCTCGACAGCCATCTGAAAGGCGGCACCCAGCGTGAGCCCTTCGAGCTGTTTCAGCGTTTGTCCGTTTGCTTCTGAAAGCCCACGCATCGCGGCGAGTAACGCTTGCGAGGCGGAGTTCGCATGAAAAATGTGATCGGCGGCGGTGTCCATTTACACAACTCCTGATGTCGTGGCACAACTCGTCTTGCGCACGGCCGCATCGCTGAATTCGCAAGACTTCAGTGAGCGGGTTGGCGATCCGACTGAATTCTTACGAATTCAGCAACGTCCGTCAGCCACATCGTAACGAAGCGACTGCCAGCGATCAGCCTGACCGTGTTGATTTCGAGCAACGTCTGTTGTCGTGAGCGGAGCGCGAGGACTGTTCAAGGAGTTGCGGCGATCTTGCGTCGCAGTTGTTGATTCTCGGCAACATGGCCTCGAAAACTCCATCCTGCGCCGTGCCGCTGGCTTTGAGATTCCTCAAAGAAGTTCTTCTACCGTTCATTGAAGGGCTTACGCTTCGCGATGTGAGCGCCCACGTCAAGAAATCTGAACGCGCGGGATGGTTGGCATTCAGATCGCTTAACACCTCTCCCGACAACGCGACGCCACGACCAGCGTCAACCAACAGCCTTCGAGCCCACGGGAGAGAGCCATGTTGAAGAACTTGCTGAACGACGAAAACGGTTTTGTGGTTTCCGCCGAACTGATCCTGGTTTCGACCATCACGGTCCTGGGTCTGGTCGTCGGTTTGGCCGAGATTCGCCAAGCGGTGGCCCAGGAATTGGAAGACGTCGCCTCAGCGATCGGCAGCGTCAATCAAGGCTTCTGCTACTCAGGAATGCGAACCTGCAAGGCGCATATGAATGGTTCTCACTTCTACGACGACGGCGACCTCTGCGATAGCCAATACGACATCGTCGGTACCGGCCCGACTCACGAAGGTGACTAATCCCTTGGTGTCCCGCCCGATGTGCCGAGCGACTGACGTCTCTCATCACAGTCATTCGCTCGCCTGCTCCGGCAGCTCCTGAATCCCGCGGCTCTAGATCTCTCTTGTCTCTCGGACCTTCGTCAGCTTGGCTGCCGAGGGTCTTTTTGTTGGAATTCCGGTTCCAGCCGGTGCGTCGGTCTTCGCAATACAAAACTCCAACTTGGGAGCGATTACTTGAGCGCCGCGGCATTCCCGGCGAGGATGATCGCGTTGTGAGCTGTTCCCTCGCGCGAACTTGGAGACTTCGAGAGATGTTCGTCGCACGCATTGACCTAGCGCGGCCGAGCCTGACACTCACCCGAAGCGTAAGCGAGGGACTGTTACCTCGGACCTCGCTTACGCTTCGGGTTAGTATGAGGCGTCCTGCAAATGTGTCAGACTTGGCCGTGAAAGGTATGAGTTCGATGCGAATCTCCTGGGTCGGGGCGATCACCCTCTGTCTCGCGATGAACCAAGCCGCCGTCGCGGACTCCGCGGACGATGCAGTTCTCTTCAATCGTGACATCCGGCCGATCTTGTCCGACGTTTGTTTTCAGTGTCACGGGCCGGATGCCAAGGAACGCAAAGCCGACCTGCGGTTGGATCGCGAGGAGCAACTCTTCGTCGATCGTGACGGGCATCGAGTGCTCGTGCCGGGCAAGCCGCAACAGAGCGAACTGTTTCGGCGGCTGACCGCGACGGACGTCGATGAACACATGCCGCCGCCGAGCTTCGGCAAGCAGCTTACTCCGCAACAGATCGAGTTGATTCGACGCTGGATCGAACAAGGAGCGAAGTGGCAACCGCACTGGGCATACCTTGCGCCGACGCGGACGGCGGTGCCAGAAATCCGAAATCCGAAATCCGAAATCCGGAATTCGATCGACCGGTTTGTCCTCGCCCGGCTCGAACGCGAAGGGCTGACCCCGTCACCCGCAGCCGAACGCTCCACCTTGTTACGGCGCGCAACACTGGAGCTCACCGGCTTGCCGCCGACGCCGGATGACATCGAACAGTTTTTGTCGGACGCTTCGCCGGACGCCTA